>DATIMO010000486.1:0-4781 GCA_035475215.1 Acetobacteraceae bacterium
ATCCTACGCCGCAAAAAATTAGCTTGATCGGGATACTCTGATCTCCTATCTGTTTGATGAAGTCGGCGAACAGCATTCGCTCCTGGGCCTCCTTCACGCGCTCGAACTCGTCGATCACCACCACCGGTGCCCTAGCGTAAAACCGAGCCGCAAACTCTATTACGCCAACAGCTTTGTTAATTGATCCCATCTCGGGGATAACTCCCCGCTCGATTGCCACCTGAGCTTCGCCGCTAATCAGCGAACGAATGGTGAGTCCCACTTTTCGTGTGTTAGTCTTCTTTGCAACTGTGGGATCAGCTTGAATGAGCGCGGTTGCCAAATCATGCGCGATGCGATAGAAACCTGATGATGTATCGCACGCTAGAAATATGGGATTATGATCTGCCGATTGATGCTCGTACGCTGCAGTCTGCGCCAGGGAGGTCTTCCCGACTCCACGATCGCCATAGATGAAGATGTGGCGTCCGTCGGCGACCAGCGCACGACGGATATCCTCAAGTTTGCGATCCCGACCGCGCAGGAATTCGACACTCCTGATAGGAGTGGTCGGTGATAGTCGAACTTTGAGCGCGGCCTCAAAATGCGGTCGATCGAAGTCTGCAATCGCCATAATCGTCCTCCTTGCGGACCCAGCTCGAGTCGTCCGCTGATAAATGCGGAATAATTATGGGACTTGGGCACCGCAAGCTCCATTTGCAGCCGTCACAGACACTCCCTATTTGTCCGGAGGGCAGCCGTCTGCGACGACCTTCGACCCGCTCATTCCACTGTGACGGACTTCGCCAGGTTCCGCGGCTGGTCCACATCCGTGCCCTTCAGCACCGCCACATAATAGGCCAGCAATTGCACCGGGATTGCGTAAAGGATCGGCGCCACGAACGGATCGACGTCCGGCAGCACGATCGTCTCCGCCGCAATCCCGCGCAGCTTCGCCGCCCCCGCCGCGTCGCTGAGCACGATCACCTGCCCACCGCGCGCCGCGGCTTCCTGCAGATTGGACGCGGTCTTTTCGAATAACGGTCCGGACGGCACGATCGCGATCACCGGCACGGCGGGATCGATCAGCGCGATCGGGCCGTGCTTCATCTCACCCGCGGCATAACCTTCGGCGTGTATATAGCTGATTTCCTTTAACTTTAATGCCCCTTCCAAGGCGATCGGGAAACAATTACCGCGCCCGAGATACAGTACGTCCCGCGCCTTCGCGACACGTACCGCCAGGTCCTGGATCACCCGATCGTTCTCCAGCACCTCCGCGGCCCGGCTCGGCACCTCCAGCAGTGCATCGGTCATCGCCGCTTCCTGCGAAGGGGTGAGCGCGCCGCGTGCGCGACCGGTCGCCAGCGCCAGACACGCCAGCACCACAAGTTGCGCGGTGAACGCCTTGGTGCTGGCCACGCTGATTTCCGGCCCGGCCACCGTTTCCAGCACCGCATCGGATTCCCGTGCCATGCTGGATTCCGGCACATTGACGATCGACAGCACGTGCTGGCGGTGGTCCCGCATGTAGTGCAACGCCGCCATCGTATCGGCCGTCTCACCCGACTGGCTGATCAGCAGGCCGAGTCCGCCATCCGGCATCGGGGGCGTGCGGTAACGAAACTCGCTCGCGACATCAACTTCGGTCTGGATACCGGCCATCGCCTCGAACCACCAGCGGCCGACCAGCCCGGCATAGAACGCGGATCCGCAGGCGCTCAGGGTTATCCGCGGCAGCCGCGCCAAATCGAATGGCAGGTCCGGCAGCATGACAGCCCGCGTGGACGGGTTCACCATCCGGTGCAGGGTGTCGCCGATCACTGCCGGATGCTCGTGCAGCTCCTTTTCCATGAAATGACGGAAATTGCCCTTGCCGATTGCCGCGCCGGTGAGCCGGGTCAGCTTCACTTCGCGTTCGACCTGGCCGCCGGCCGCGTCGAAGAACCGTGCGCCCTTGCGATCGACCACGGTCCAGTCGCCATCCTTCAGATAGGCGATTCGCCGTGTCAGCGGCGCCAGCGCCAGCGCGTCCGATCCGACGAACATCTCGTCCTCACCGAAACCAACCGCCAGCGGAGCGCCGTGCTGCGCGCCGACGATCAGTTCCGGATGGCCGGCAAAGATCATCGCCAGCGCGTATGCGCCTTCCAGTCGCCGAAACGCTGATCCGGCCGCCAGCACCGGGTCCATGCCGCGCTTCAGGTTCAGATCGACAAGCTGCGCCACCGTTTCGGTGTCCGTCTCGGTAGAGAACTCCTGCCCCTCGGCTTCCAGCTCAGCCCGCAGCTCGGCGTGGTTCTCGATGATGCCGTTATGCACCACCGAGACCCGGTCGGTCCCGTGCGGATGGGCGTTGCTTTCCGTCGGCGCGCCATGCGTTGCCCAGCGGGTATGGCCAATCCCGGTGGTGCCGGGCAGCGGCGCCCCGTCCAACACCGCGGCCAGGTTCCCCAGCTTCCCTTCGGCACGACGGCGATCGATGTGGCCGTTCACCAGTGTCGCCACGCCGGCACTGTCGTAGCCGCGATATTCCAACCGTCGCAGCGCCTCCACGACCAGCGGCGCTGCCGGCCGCGATCCGATCACGCCGATGATTCCGCACATTGTCTTCCCCTTGGCTCAGCGCCGCTTCGCCTGTTGTTGCTGCCGAAAACTTGCCGCCCGCCCAGGCTTGGACACCTGCCGCCCACGGGCAATCGCCATTGCGTCGGCCGCCACGTCTTCGGTGATGACGCTGCCGGCGGCCGTGATCGCGCCGTCACCGACTCGCACCGGCGCCACCAAGGCGGTATCCGAGCCAATAAAGGCGCCCGCCCCGATCGTGGTGCGGTGCTTCGCGAATCCATCGTAGTTGCAGGTGATCGTGCCGGCGCCGATATTCGCCCTCGCTCCGACCTCGGTGTCACCCAGATAGGTCAGGTGGTTGGCCTTCGCGCCAGCCCCCAGCGCTGTCGCTTTCAGCTCCACAAAATTGCCGACATGGGCCTCACGCTCCAGAACGGTCCCGGGTCGGATGCGGGTGAACGGTCCGACCTGACAGTCCTCGCCGATTGCGCAGCCCTCCAGATAGCTGAACGCGCGAATTTCGGTCCCGCGCCCGACGCTCACCCCCGGTCCGAACACCACGTTTGGCGCCAGCGTGACGTCCTGAGCCAGCCGCGTATCAGCACACAGGAACACCGACGACGGATCGGTCATGGTCACGCCCGCATCCATTGCGGCGGTCCGCAGCCGATCCTGCACAATCGCCTCGGCCAAGGCGAGTTCGGCGCGCGAGTTGATGCCGCCCAGCTCCGCTTCCGGCGCTTCGATCACTGCCACCCGGGCCCGTTCGGCTCGCGCCAGCGCGACCGTGTCGGTCAGGTAGTATTCGCGTTTGGCGTTATCCGCCCGTACCGCGGCGAGCCATCGGGCCATATCGCCGGCCGAGGCGCAGAGCACACCGGCATTGCACAGGCCCTCATTCCGTTCGGCCGGCGAGGCATCCGCCCATTCGACGATCCGCTCTACATAATGCCCATCACCGATCACCCGACCGTAGCGAGCGGGATCAGCCGGACGCATGGCCAGCAGCACCAGTCCGGCATCGCCAAGGGCCCGCCAGTCGAGCAACCGCCGCAGCGTCTCCGGACGGACCAGCGGATTATCGGCATACAATATCGCGACATCGCCGTCGCCGAACCAGGGTGCAGCCTGCAAAGCCGCATGCGCGGTGCCCAGCCGTTCCGCCTGTATCACGCAGCGATGCGGCGCCGCAGCCTGCTGCACGGCCGCCATATCCGGCCCCACCACCACCACCACCTTTTCGAAAACCGCTTCGCAGCTCGCCAACAGGTATTGCAGCATCGGGCGGCCGGCGATCCTGTGCAGCGCCTTCGGCATGGACGACCTCATGCGCGTGCCAAGGCCGGCGGCGAGAATCACGGCGGTTGCGGTCATCGCGGTTCCTTGTTCCACTGCCGATAGCGGCGCAGCATAGGCCGTGTCAAAGCCCGCCGACATGAGAGCGTTCAATTTGCGTATCGGAGATTAACGGCGTGCCGCGGACGCTGCTGCTGGACCTCGACGGGACGCTGGTGGATTCCGTTCCCGACCTCGCGGCCGCGCTGAACCGGCTAATGACGGCCCGCGGACTGGCGCCGTTTTCGTTCGCCGAAACCGCGCGCATGGTGGGCGATGGAGTAGAGCGCCTGGTGCAGCGCGCCTTTGCCGCGCGCGGGCGATCAGCCTGCCCCGCGGATCTGGCCGCGTATGTGGCCGATTACGGCACGAATTTCGCGATCGCAACGCAGCTCTATCCGGGCGTGGACGCAACCCTGCGGGCCATGCGCCAGGAGGGTTGGCGCCTGGCGATCTGCACCAACAAGCTGGAGCAGCTGGCGCGTGCGCTTCTGGACAGGCTGGGTCTGGGCGATCTGTTCGACGCAATTGGCGGCGGCGACAGCTTCCCGGTGCGCAAGCCGGATCCCGCGCATATCCTGGCTACACTCATCCAGGCGGGCGGCAACCCGGCCCGCGCGGTCATGGTCGGAGATCACGCAAATGATGTTTTGGCCGCGCACGGTGCGGGCATCCCGTGCATCTTCGCCGACTGGGGATACGGCACCCAGGCGATGGCGGGCGGGGCCGAAACGATTGCCCGGGATTTCAGCGATGTGCGGCCGATCGTCAAGGCCATGCTGAAGGTGTGAGGTGGGCGGGAGGCCCCGAACCGGTTTATTCTAGGTCGAGCCGGCCACCGGCTCATCGGTCGGGATGCTCAAAACCGGCGATTCACCTCGTCCTTTCGGGTGACAAAG
>DATIMO010000487.1:0-3705 GCA_035475215.1 Acetobacteraceae bacterium
CTCCTGTACCAGCGTGTTGGGACAATTGAGCGACAAATGCACGGATGCGGTGAGTACCACCGGGCCAGTGCAGTCATGCGGCGCCACAGGCCGGCCCCAGGCTTCTGCGAGTGTAGCGATCTTCTTCGCTTCACCGATACCGCCGCACCAGGACAAGTCCAGCATCACTACATCCACTGCATTCGCCTGCAGGAATTCGCGGAACCCGCGTCGCGTCGCGAGTGTCTCACTGGCGCAGATCGGAACCCCGGTGCGGGAACGAAGGTCAGCGAGCAGGTCAGCGTTGACCATCTTGATCGGATCTTCGACCCAGAACGGCTCGATTTCCGCGAGTGCCCGCAGGACCCGTTCGGCGGCCGGAGGGGTCCAAAGCGAATGCAACTCCGCCATGATATCCATCTTGCCGCCGACCGCCTGGCGAATCTTGCGAAATGGTACCAGGGCACGATCGAGATCGGCGGCCGAGATGGAACGGCCCTCCGTTGCCTCGGCGGCAAAGTCGAGGGGCCAGATCTTCATCGCCGTGACGCCCTGCTCCAACAGGGAGTGCGCGAGTTCGTCGGCGCGATTCAGGAACGCATCGAGGTCTTCGTACGGACCTTCAGCGGCTCCCGAATCGACGCCCCAATTGTCTGTCTTCTGCCCACTTGCTGCACGGATGTAGCGGTATCCGGCGCAGGTGTTATAAATCCGCACCTTGTCATGGGACAGGCCGCCCAGACACTGGTACAGTGGCTGTTCCGTGGCCTGACCGAACAGGTCCCAAAGCGCGATATCCACGGCGGATGCGGCGCGCATCTCCACACCCGTGCCGGAAAAGCCGAGATACTGGTTCTGCAATGCCCGGCCATGCCGATCCATCTGCAGCGCGGGCTTGCCGAGAAGCAGCGGCGCTACGGTTTCGTGGATCTGCGCTTCGACGGCGCGGGCACCGAAGAAGGTTTCACCCAAACCGATCAGTCCTTCATCGGTATGGATGTGAAGCCACAGCAGGTTGGGGAACTCGCCCAGTCTGATCGTCTCAAAGCCAGTGATCTTCATGGCGTCTCTTCCGCCGCTTTCAACACCAACTCTGCATCGTGTTCAGTGGCACTGAACACGATGCATCGTCCCGAGGAATTGAAGGACCTCTATTGCCCGCCGACGCAAGTGCTGGCGTTCTGCGGCGTGCATACGTCAAGCCCGGTGTACGTCGGGTCCGCCGGCGCCGGCTTGCCGTCCTTGATGTCCTTCAGCGCAACCATCGATTTGTAGCCCATGTCGAACGGTCGCTGACCCACCTGGCCCAACGACAGCCCCGCTTTGAGCAAATCGATCTGCACCGGCAATGTATCGGCGACGACCAGCGCGAGCGAATGGTCCTGAATGCGGGACTTATACTTCTCGGCCGCCCGCTTGTAGGCTTGTGGCACGAATTGCGGGAATCCGCCCGTCGGAACGAACGCATCGAGCTGCGGATACTTCGCCAGCGTGTCCTCCATCTGCTGCACGGCCAACGGAAAGTCGTCGTTGGTGTATAGCGGGCAGCCATCCACTTCTTTCCAGCCATTCTGGCCCGCCAGGCGCACACCCGGCGAGGCATCGCTGGTTTTGCCGGCAAGCGTGTCGCGGATGCCTTGCATACGCTCGTTGTGGTTGGCCGCCGCGGCGCCACCGGACTGGATGCAGATCGTGCCGCCGTTCGGCTTCAGTTGCTGCACGATCTTCGCCAGATTTACGCCGATGTCGTAATTATGCGTGCCGATATAGGCAACGCGCATTGCCTTGTCCTGATCGAGCAGATCGCTGTCCCAGGTCAGCACGGGAATGCCGGCCTTCTTCGCGGCCGGCAGCACATGCGCCATGGCCGCCGCGTTCGCCGAAGAAACTGCGATCCCGTCAACGTGTTTGGCGATCAGGTCGGCGACGATCTGCGTCTGCTCCTCCCCGCCGCCGTGCTCGCCGGGCCCGATGTAGAGGCACTGCACGGTGCCGCCGAGGTCCTTTTCGGCCTTGCGGCAGCCCGCCAGCGCCTGGTCGAAGAACGGGTTGTTCATGCTTTTCGGAACCAGCGCAAAGACATATGGCTTTTTCTGCTGCGCCGCTGCGGGGTGCTGCGGCACGGCGGCAAAGGCGATCGCGAAAACCGCCGCGCCCGCAAGGTATTTCAACATGATGACTCTCTCCTCCCTTATGCTGCGGTCCGGCCTGTGACCTAGCCGCGCTTTCGCCCACGGATACGCTCCAGCAGGACCGCCAGCACGATGAAAACACCGACGAAGGCACCCTGCCAATTGGAATCGACACCCGCCATCAGAAGGCTGTTGCGGATCACCTCTATCAGCGCGGCGCCAACGAAGGACCCGAACGCGCCACCTTCGCCCCCCATCAGGTTGGCACCGCCGATCACGGTGGAGGCGATCACTCGAAGTTCATACCCGATTCCAAGCGCGTTGATCGCCGAGCCTTGCCAGCCGATGATCAGGACCGCCGAGATCGCGGCGGTGACGGAACACACGATGTAGGCCTGCAGCTTGATCCGGGCGACCGGGACGCCGGTCAGCCGCGCCGCCTGCTCGTTTCCGCCGATCGCGTAGATGTGCCGGCCCCAGGCGGTCATCCGCAGGATCACCGCAAACACCAGTGTCATGATCAGCAGGACCCACACTGGTGTAGCGATCCCCAGCACTTCGCCGCCGCCGATCGCGAACACCGTCTGTGCGTCCGGACCGAAATCATAAATCATCTTGTTGCGCGACAGCACTACAGCGATCGAGCGGGCAAAGGACAACATGCCGAGCGTGACGACGAACGACGACAGATCGAGGTAGGCGATCAGCACGCCATTGATGGCGCCTGCCACGGCACCGGTGCCCAGCCCTGCCCCCATCGCCAGCCACCACGGATACTTCGCCTGCAGCAAAAGTCCGGCGACGATCGCCACCACCCCCATGACGGAACCGACCGAAAGGTCGATGCCGCCGGTGATGATGACCACAGTCATCCCCAGTGCCATGATGCCGATGAAGGAAAAGTTGCGCGTGATATCGTAAAAATTGTCGAGCGTCGGAAAAGCCGGTGCCAGACGGCTCATGACCAGGCAGATCACGGCCAGTGCGACGGCCACCCAGAATGCCTGGGTCCCCAGCAGAGCGCCCAGTTTCCCCTGCCCCCGAAGCTGCGTGACATCATCGACCGCCACGCCGGATTCGGGACGCTCGATCACCGATACGGTTTCACGCGACATGGATCGCTCCGGTGATCAATCCGGTAATCTCCTCCGGGCTGGTGTCGCGGATCGACTTTTCCGCAACACGGCGGCCGCGGCGCAGCACCAGGATACGGTCGGCAACCGCGAATACGTCCGGCATGCGATGGCTGATCAGCACCACGGCGATTCCGTGGTCGCGCAGGCGTCGGATCAAGTCCAGCACTTCGGCCACCTGACGGACGGAGATTGCCGCGGTCGGTTCATCCATCAGCACGATCTTAGCTTCGGACAGGCGCGTCCGGGCGATCGCCACCGCCTGACGCTGCCCCCCGGACATCCGGCGCACAAGGTCACGCGGCCGCGTCTCGGATTTCAGTTCGCCGAACAACACCGCCGCGCGGTTGATCATCGCCGGCTGATCGAGCCACCTTATCGGGCCGACCCGTTTGCGGATTTCTCGCCCGAGAAACACGTTCGCCGCTGCGGTCAGATTGTCGCACAGCGCAAGGTCCTGG
>DATIMO010000488.1:0-2340 GCA_035475215.1 Acetobacteraceae bacterium
GAGACGGTCCTGGACGGTTTGCAGTTCGATGGTCGGCGAGTTCAGGCGGTTCGGATGACGCGCGGTGGCGACACGGCAACGATCGCCGCGCGGCAAGTGATCCTCAGCCTCGGCGCGCTGCAATCGCCGGTACTGCTGATGCGCAACGGAATCGGCGCCGGCGGGCATCTGCGGGAGAGAGGTATCACCGTGCTGGCAGATCGTTCCGGTGTGGGTGAAAACCTGCTGGAACACCCGAATATCGGCGTGTCGGCGTTTCTGCACAATGCGGCCAGACTGCCACCGGGTGAAGGACATCATTTGCAGGCGCTGCTGCGCTATTCGTCCGGCCTGCCGGGCACACCGCCCGGCGATATGCATGTCGCGATTTCGTCGCGGTCGTCGTGGCACGCGGTCGGGCGACGCATCGGATCACTGGGGTTTTGGGTGAACAAGGCCTATTCGAAGGGGCGCATCCGGTTGGCGAAACGTCCCAGCGATCCCGCGGAAATCGATTTCCGTATGCTTTCAGACTCGCGTGATATGGAACGGCTGAAGGCGGGATTCCGGATCGGCGTGCGAGCGTTGACGTCACCGCAAGTCGCCGGAATAGTGCAGGATGTGTTCCCCAGCGGGTTTTCGGCGCGCATTCGTGCGCTGACACGACCTTCGGCCCGCAACGCCGTGGCTATGGCTGTGGCGGCACCGCTCATGGACAACAGCTCGCGGTTGCGGCGGAGATTCATGGCCTATGCGATGGAGAGCCAGCACAGCGCCGAGGTGCTGGCCGACGATGACGCAGCGCTGGAGGCGCATTTGCGCCGATCCGTAGGCGGCACCTGGCATGCATGCGGCGCCTGTCGCATGGGTGAACCGGATGATGCGATAGCCGTAACGGATGCGACCGGACGGGTGATTGGCGTGGAAGGGCTGCGCGTGTGCGACGCGTCGATCATGCCGACCGTGCCGTGCGCCAATCTGAACATCCCCGTTCTGATGATGGCAGAGAAAATCTCGGATTCGATCAAAGCGGAGGCACGGCCGTAAATGTCGATACGCAGCCACGTTCTGCTGGACCGCGATTTCACAATCGGCACAACCGATCGGCGCCTGTTCGGCGCTTTCATCGAGCATCTCGGTCGCTGCGTGTATGGCGGCATCTTTGAGCCGGGGCATCCAAGTGCGGATACGAAAGGGTTCCGCCAGGATGTGATGGCACTGGTGCGGGAACTGGCACCCACCATCATGCGCTACCCCGGCGGCAATTTCGTCTCCGGCTATGATTGGGAAGATGGGGTCGGACCGGTCGCGCAGCGGCCGCGTCGGCTGGACTATGCCTGGTTTTCGACAGAGCCGAACACGTTCGGCACCAATGAGTTCATTGATTGGTGTCGGATGGCAGGAATCGAGCCGATGCTAGCGGTCAATCTCGGCACGCGCGGGCCGGCGGAGGCCGGTCGGTTCATCGAGTACTGCAATCATCCAGGCGGCACCGCGCTGTCGGATTTGCGTCGCGCGCACGGCTGGCCCGAGCCACACGGAGTGAAATTCTGGTGCCTGGGCAACGAGATGGACGGCCCCTGGCAGACCGGTGCCAAAACGGCGGCGGAATACGGCCGGATTGCGCAGGAGACGGCGAAGGTCATGCGCTGGGTCGATCCATCGATCGAACTCGCGGCTTGCGGTTCCTCTGGGCGCAACATGGACAGTTTCGGCGCCTGGGAAGACACGGTGCTGGAGCACTGCTTCGACTCGGTCGAATGGATTTCGCTGCACACGTATCTGAACAACTACAGCGACGATACGCCGGCGTTTCTTGCGGCACCGGATCTGATGGACAGCTTCATCGAAGAGGTGGTGGCGATCGCCGACGCTGTGGCCGCTCGGCGCCGGTCGCGCAAGCGCATCATGCTGAGCTTCGATGAGTGGAACGTGTGGTATCGAACGCGACGGCCGCGAGAAGCACGCGTGCGGCCGGGCTGGCCGGTGGCGCCGCCGATACTGGAAGAGCTTTACACCATGCAGGATGCGCTGGCGTTTGGCGGCATGGCAATTTCTCTGCTGAACCATGCCGATCGGGTGCGCTGCGCGTGTCTCGCACAGCTTGTGAATGTGATCGCGCCGATCATGACCGAGACCGGTGGTCCGGCCTGGCGACAGACGACATTCTGGCCTTTTTCACAATTCAGCAATCACGGCCGCGGTCGGGTGCTGCGTGTCCAGGTGCAGACCGAGACCTATGCAACGGCTTATCACGACCCTCGCGGCCCAAACGACCCGCACATCCAGCTTCCGGCGGTGCCGTATCTGAAGCTCGCCGCGGTGCATGCGCCGGGTGGCGGGCTCAATCTGTTCGCGCTG
>DATIMO010000489.1:0-3222 GCA_035475215.1 Acetobacteraceae bacterium
TTGCAAGGCCGCATGGATACCTATCCCAAGCGGCGCGGCCTGACCCGCATCAAGGAACTCTGGCAGAATGGCATCAATGTCAGTCTGGGGCAGGACTGCATCTACGATCCCTGGTACATCTTTGGCACAGGCAGCATGATCGGCGTGGCACATATGACCGTTCACGTTGCCCAGATGACTGGCCTCCCCGAAATCGATGCCTGCTTCAACATGGTCGGCGTCAACGGCGCAAAGTCGCTCCACATCAGTGATTACGGGATCGCGGTCGGCAATCCGGCAGACCTGGTAGTGATCGATGCATCGACACCCGAGCAGGCGGTAGCCGAAATCTGTCACCCTCTGGTCGTGTTCAAGCGCGGCAGGCGAACGGTGACGCGCCCGCGCGCAGAGCTGCATCGGCCGCGGGTAGTACAATAATGGAGCACTTCGCCGTCAGCGACGGGTTGCGGATCGCCTATGACATCACTGATTTCACCGATCCTTGGACCGATCCCGCCACGCTGATCCTGCTGCATGCGGCAATGGGATCATCGCAGCGCTGGTTCGCGATGGTGCCGGCGTTGTGTCGCGCGTTCCGCGTGGTGCGGATGGACCTGCGCGGGCATGGCCGGTCATCGGTGCCCGCAGCGGATCAGCCACTGTCGATGGACCGGCTGGTGCAGGACGTGCGAGAGCTGATGGATCATCTCGAGTGCCGGCAGGCGCATTTCGTCGGCAACTCGGCGGGCGGCTATGTGGCGCAAAACCTGACGATGCAGTCGCCGGATCGGGTGACCAGCCTGTGCCTGTTCGGCTCCACCCCCGGCCTGAAGAATAGCCAGGCGCGGAGTTGGCTGCCGCGCGTGGCGAAGGAAGGGCTGCGGGAGTTTCTGGCAGCGACGATCGACGACCGGTTCCCCCCGGGGCAAGATCCGGCGCATATCGAATGGTTTCTGGACGAAGCAGGGAAGAACGATACGGATTTCATCGGCCGCTTCATCGGGCTGATGACGACGCTCGACTGGACCGGGGAACTGGCGCGAATCCAGTGCCCGACATTGCTTGTTGCCGGCGGCGCGGAAACCGTCGGCCATGCCAGTGCCTATGAGGTGATGCGTGACCGCATCCCGGATGCGAAGCTGATCTTCTACGACGGCTTGCCGCACAATATCTGCGATATCGTGCCGGAGCGGTGTGCGGCGGATGTGCTGGCGTTTCTGCGTGACCGGTTCGGGAAGCCGTGACCAAAGTGCTGTTGCAGGATATCGCGCAGGTGGTCCGCAGCAAGAATGCCGGGCCGCGACGGCTGACGCTGGATGTGATGTTGGCGTCCGATACGGATTATCAGCGCGTCGTGCAGTCCCCCGCATTGTCGCACGAACGGATTGCGGCGCTGTACGGGTTGGCCATCGAGGACGTGACGGTGATGCCATATCCGCTGGGCCGCGCGATCAAGATTACGCTGGCACGACCGATGATGGCCGGCGATCCAGGGGATCGGGACGTATACGGCGCGCAGCAGCATGCACCGTTGCTGGGGGTGGTGCTGTGACGACTCCTCCCCCAAGCCAACGGGGAAAGTGGGCGTGAGTGCCTCCGGTCGCGTCCTGGAAGACATTCGTCGGGCGCGGCGGCCGATGCGGGTGCTGGGAGCGTCCGGGCAGCTCGGGTATGGCATTCCGACACCGGCGTTCAATGCCGGACTGGAGCGAAAGCCCGACCTGATCGGCTGCGACATGGGTTCGATCGATATCGGGCCGGCCTATCTCGGCAAAGGTGAGATGGCCACGGCGCCGGCAGCAACCCGACGCGATTTGCGCAAGGTGCTGCTGGGCGCGCGGCAATTGGATGTGCCGCTGGTGATCGGCTCGGCGGGCTCGGCTGGGGCCGCGCCACATCTGGAAGCGACGCTCGACATGATCCGCGACATCGCGCGCGCGGAGGGACTGCGTTTCCGCATGGGCGTGCTGCGCGCGGACATCGATCGCGCGTTGCTGAAAGGCGCGGTGCGTGCTGGAAAAATCACCGGACTGGATGGCATGCCGGCGCTGACCGAGACGGACATTGATGCCGCGGCGCATATCGTCGGGCAGATGGGCTCCGGCCCGTTCCGCCGCGCGCTGGCGGCCGATATCGATGTGCTGATTGCCGGACGTTCGTGCGATACGGCGATATTCGCCGCATTGCCGACGATGCTGGGGTTCGCGACAGGGCTTTCCGTCCACATGGCGAAGATCGTCGAGTGCGCGTCGCTGTGCTGCGTGCCGGGCGGCCGCGACGCGATCCTGGCCACCCTCGACGATGATGGTTTCGAGCTGGAGAGCATGGCGCCGCAACGCTGTGCCACGCCGGTATCGGTGGCAGCGCACAGCCTGTACGAACAGGGCGATCCGTACACGCTGCACGAGCCGGAGGGGCTGCTCGATCTGGCGGCGGCGCAGTACACGGCGATCGACGACCGGCGCACACGTGTTGCCGGGGCTGTGTGGCGTGACAGCGCGGACCCGAGCATCAAGCTGGAAGGCGCACGCTGCATCGGTGAACGGGCGGTGCTGCTGGCAGGCGCGGCGGATCCACGCTTCATCGCCCATCACCGCGAGATTCTGCCGGCCGTCAGCGCCGTAGTGCGCGAACTGGTGTGCGAGGACGCGCCGGAAGATTACACGCTGACCTTCCGCGTTTACGGCGTCGACGGCGTGCGCATGGCGCCGCCGCGCGACGAGGCGCCGCCGGGCGAGGTTTTCGTGCTCGGAGAGGTGATTGCCCCGACAGCCGCTCGTGCCGCGGAAGTGATGCGCACGACAAAGCAATACCTGCTGCATCACGGCTATCGCGGGCGGCTTTCGACTGCCGGGAATCTGGCCTTCCCGTTCACGCCGCCCGAGGTTTCAATCGGACCGGCATACCGGTTCAATGTGTTTCATCTGCTACGGACGGCCGATCCGGATGCACTGTTCCCGCTGGCCGTGGAGACGGTCACGGGTTGATCGGCTCGGCGGCCGCGGTCCCCCAGAAAGCGGCACGTGGCAACCAGCCGCGATATTCGCCCACTTGCACTCGGCACCAGGCGGCGTTCGCATCGCAGGAGCGGATGCGCCCGATCACCCCAGGCTCCAGCACCGCGACCGGGCGCGCGTCGTCCTTGGCCTCCACGCGCAAGGTCTGCTGGCCACCGGTCACGATCAGGTCGCGCCGACCGACCAGAGTGGCCTCGTGCATCCAGCCCTTCTGGCCGTCCGGCGT
>DATIMO010000490.1:0-5500 GCA_035475215.1 Acetobacteraceae bacterium
CGTGGTGCGCTGATCGTCTGTTTTCTGGCGCCGTCGTTGGCGATCTTCCTGCTGTATCGCGTGGCGCCGCTCGGCTGGAATTTGTGGCTGTCGTTCGAGCATTGGTCACCGTTGCGGGCCGCGCACTGGGCGGGTGCCGACCAATATATGGACATGCTGGATGACGATGTTTTCTCGCAGGCGCTGCGGAACACGCTGATTTTCATGGCGGCGGCACCGGTGGCAATCGCCGCGGCGCTGGGGCTGTCGCTGCTGGTGAACAGCGATCTGAAGTGGGCCTCGGTCTATCGGACGATCGTGTTTCTGTCGTATCCGCTGATGACAGTTGCGGTCGGGATCATCTGGCGGTGGATGTATGATCCTCGGGGCGGGCTGATCAATTACGTGCTGCGCTGGTCGGGACTGATCGATCGGCCGATCGCGTTCCTGGAATCGGATGTGTGGTCCCTGCCCTGCGTGATCCTGGCGGATTTCTGGCAGGTGCTTGGGTTCTACATGATCGTGCTGCTGACGGGGTTGCAGAGCATTCCGCCGCATTTGTACGAGGCGGCGCGAATCGATGGGGCGCCGGCGTGGGCGCGGTTCTTGCGGATCACGCTGCCGCTGCTGCGTCCTTCGCTGTTCCTGTGCGCGGTGATCGGGATGCTGAACTCGTTCACCGCGTTCGATCTGGTCTATATCATGACGCAGGGCGGGCCGGATCACGCGACCGAGTTGCTGATCACCTACATTTATCGCACGGGTTTTGGGCAGACGCGGTTCGACTATGCGGCGGCGCTGACGATCGTGCAGTTCGCGTTGCTGCTGGTGCTGACCTGGCTGGCGCATCGCGCGGCCGGACGCAATGCCGGGGCGCTGTCATGAAGGCGCGGCGCAGGGTGCTGCTGGTGTTGCGGCACGCGGTGCTGGTTGCGGTGTGCGCGGCGATGCTGGTGCCGTTCTATTGGGTGGTGAAGACGTCTTTGACGGGGGAGAACATCTATGCGTATCCGCCGCATCTGGTACCGGTCGGCGGCAATCTGTTCCATTATGTCGATGTCTGGTACTTTATTCCATTTCCTCGGTATCTGCTGAACAGCATCGCGGTATCGCTACTGGCGGTTGCGGGAAATCTGGTGCTGAACGCGATGGCGGGTTATGCTCTGACGCGGAATTTCGCCGGACGTCAGGCGGTGATTTTGCTGCTGCTGAGCTGCATGCTGATCCCGTTCCAGGCGACGATCATTCCCGCGTATCTGATTACTGCGCGGATGGGGCTGCTGAATTCGTATCTCGGTCTGGCGTTGCCGCTATTGTCGACAATTGTGTGCATCTTCGTGTTCAAATCGAGCTTCGAGGCAGTGCCTCGGTCGCTGGTCGATGCGGCACGGATGGATGGTTTGGGGGATGCGCGCATTCTGCTGCGGATCATGCTGCCGCTGAGTAAGGCAGCGGTGGCGACCAACATCATTCTTTCGTTCATCTGGTCGTGGAATGCGTTCCTGTGGCCGCTGATCGTGACGCGGACGCCGGAGATGCAGACGCTGCCGCTGGGCTTGGCGCGGTTTCTTTCGTACATGGAGGATACCACTGGTGCGCTGTATGCGTTCGTCGTGATGGTGCTGGCGCCGGGGTTGTTCGTATTCTTCATGGCACAGAAGGAGTTCATTCGCGGCCTGACATCGGGGGCGGCGAAGGGGTGAAATTCGTGCCGCTGCTGCGCAGCCGATTCGTCGTTGTGCTGCTGGTGTTGGGGCTGCTGGTGGCGGGGTGGAATGTCTATGTCGCGCGGCATGATCATGGGTTGATTGGTGGTACGGTGGTGGACGCGGCGGGCCACCCGGTCTCCGGGGCGACAGTGGTGCTGTATGAGCAGCAGTTTACCAATCAGGTGGAACGAGCGCGCACGACAACCGATGCGGAAGGACGGTTCAGGTTCAGCGGCAATCGATCGCACCGGGTGGAATTGCAGGCGAGTGGGCCGGGTGGGGCGATGTCCGCGCGGCGTATCGTGAAGCTGTGGTTTCGTGCGCAGGATTGGGTGTTGAAGGAGCCACTGGTGGTTGGGGGGGCGTGATGGGCTGTTGGTGTTGTGGGGCGACCCTTCCCATCGGTATTTGGGGCGACCCCTCCCCCATCCCCTCCCGCAAGGGGTCAGGAGTATGTCCTATATCGTGTGTAAGCACGTCGGTTGTGGCCACCATATCCTGTGGTGGAGGAGTTCACAATGGCTGCGAACATCAAGCCCGAAGTGATTGACCAGTTGCTGGAGGGCTGCGCCTCGACGTCGGATCTGTTTGCTGACAACGGCTTGTTCAGACAACTGAAGAAACAGGTGTTGGAGCGTCTGCTCTCGACCGAGCTGACCCAGCACCTCGGCTACGCGAAAGGCGCGGCGGCGGGCCGCAACAGCGGCAACAGCCGCAACGGCCACTCGGCCAAGACGCTGCTGAGCGACGATGGGCCGCTGGACCTGGCGATCCCGCGTGACCGCAACGGCACGTTCGAGCCGCGGATCGTGCCGAAGGGCACACGCCGGCTGGATGGCTTCGATGACCGCATCGTCAGCCTCTACGCACGCGGCCTGACGGTGCGCGAGATTCAGGGCCACCTGCGCGAGATGTATGGCACTGAGGTGTCGCCCGACCTGATCAGCCGGGCCACCGAGGGGGTTCTGGAGGAGGTTCGCGAATGGCAGGGCCGGCCCCTGGAACGGCTGTATCCGATCGTGTTCCTGGACGCGCTGCGGGTGAAGGTTCGCGACGAAGGTCTGGTGCGCAACAAGGCGATTTACGTGGCGCTTGGGGTCACGGCCGAGGGCGAGAAGGAGGTGCTGGGGCTGTGGATCGAGCAGACCGAGGGGGCAAAGTTCTGGCTCAAGGTGCTGAATGAACTAAAGACCCGCGGCGTTGAGGACATCCTGATCGCGGTGGTTGACGGACTGAAGGGGTTTCCGGAGGCGATCGCGGCGAGTTATCCGAAGACCATCGTGCAGACCTGCATTGTGCATCTGATCCGGGCGTCGCTGGCGTTTGTGTCGTGGCAGGATCGCAAGGCCATCATGCCGGATCTGAAGGAAATCTACCGGGCAGAGACGGCGGACGCGGCTTTGGAGCGTCTGGATGCGTTTGAAACCAAGTGGAGCAGACGCTATCCGACGATCGCGCCAACATGGCGGCGGGCGTGGGACCAGGTGGTTCCGCTGTTTGCGTTTCCACCGGACATCCGGCGCATGATCTACACCACGAATGCGGTGGAGAGCCTGCACCGGAGCCTGCGGAAAATCATCAAGACGCGGGGCAGCTTCCCGAATGACGATGCGGCCCTGAAGCTGCTGTTCCTGGCGCTGCGCAATGCCGGCGTACGCTGGCATCGGCCGGTTGCCTGGACGGCGGCGATGGCGCAGTTTGCCATCCTGTTCGGCGAGCGTTTCCAGCCTGTCAGCCAGCGCGCTGGCTGACAGGCTGGAATGGGCCACAGCAGCGTTTACACAAAGAAACGGACACTACCCAGGGGTGTGCTTATGCCAATCGACGATAACATTGACCTAGTACCGTCATTCCCGCGAAAGCGGGAAACCAGAAATCTCCATGCTGTTCGCTTCTCGCGGGCAACGGCGCCAACGCGTCATCGGAACGGGCCATCGCGCCACCGGTGAGCCGATCGAGCATCTGGTTCATCCGCAGGAATGCCGCAACCGGTTCTTCCTGCTGCCAATTCGGGTCTGGCGGTACCCCTGTCGAACGCTTTCGGCGTGGCTCAATCGGCCGGTACGAGTGCACGATGCGATCCGGGCTCAGCGCCTGCTCCGTTGCCTCCGTGGATTCCGCGGTTTGCGGCCGGTCTTGCACCAACGTTGCCGGCACCCAAAACGCATCGGGATGTTGCGCCAGCCATTCAGTCGGTCGCCGCGCGCCGTTGGGTACCCAGACGAACGGCACATAAACTTCGTCTGGCCTACAATCCCGCATGCTCACCCGCGCTACTCCGATCGGCTCGCCCGCCCCAGCATAGCGGCTTATCGTTAACGATCCGTTTCTCCGCCCGCCGCGCCTCGACACGCTGACGTTTGTCCCCCGCAAGCCGCATGCTAGACCTCCCGCCCCAGGCAAAAGCGCCGCCCGAAGGCCACCATGAACGAGCATCTGCGAACCTCTGTCCCGAACCGCTTCTTCTCCGCCCCGCTGGCGGAAACCGATCCCGAGCTTGCCGCCGCGATCAGCGCTGAACTGCACCGCCAGCAGGACGGCATCGAGCTGATCGCCAGCGAAAACATCGTCTCGGCCGCCGTGCTTGAAGCCCAGGGCAGCGTCCTTACCAACAAATACGCCGAGGGTTATCCCGGCCGCCGCTATTACGGCGGTTGCGCCTATGTCGATGTCGCCGAGCGCCTCGCCATCGACCGTGCCCGGCAGCTTTTTGCGTGCGAATTTGCCAATGTGCAGCCGCATTCCGGCGCGCAGGCGAATCAGGCCGCGTTCCTGGCGCTGATCAAGCCCGGCGACACCATCCTGGGCATGAGCCTTGCGGCCGGCGGCCACCTGACCCACGGCGCCGCGCCCAATGTTTCCGGCAAGTGGTTTCGCGCGATCCAGTACGGCGTCCGCCGTGAAGACGGCTTGCTGGACTATGAAGAACTGGAACGCCTCGCGCACACCGAGAAGCCGAGGCTGATCATCGCCGGCGGATCGGCGTATCCGCGTACGATCGATTTCGCTAGAATTCGCGCCATAGCCGACGAAACCGGTGCGTATTTCATGGTCGACATGGCGCATTTTGCGGGGTTGGTCGCGGCCGGCGTATTCCCCAGCCCGCTGCCGCACGCGCACGTGGTCACCACGACCACCCACAAGACCCTGCGCGGCCCGCGCGGCGGCATGATCCTGACCAATGACCCGGTGATCGGGAAGAAGATCAACAGCGCGGTCTTCCCGGGGCTGCAGGGCGGTCCGCTGATGCATGTGATCGCAGGCAAGGCGGTCGCGTTCGCCGAGGCACTGCGTCCGGAATTCCGCGCCTATCAGACCGCCGTTGTGGCAAATGCCCAGGTCTTGGCGGCGACGCTGGCCGAGCAGGGCCTGGCGATCGTCACTGGCGGAACCGATTGCCATTTGCTGCTGGTCGATCTGCGGCCGAAGCGCGTCACTGGCAAGGCGGCCGAAGCCAGCCTGGAACGCGCCGGCATTACCGCCAACAAGAACGCCATCCCGTTCGACCCGGAGAAGCCGGCGGTGACGTCCGGCATCCGGCTGGGCTCTCCGGCGGCCACCACGCGCGGTTTCGGGACGGCAGAGTTCCGCGAGGTGGGGCTGATGATCGACCAGGCCATCGAGGGTCTGGCGCGGTCGAATGAGGGTTCGAATGAGTCGGCTGAGAGAGCGGTTGCCGCGCGTGTGCAGGCATTATGCGCCCGGTTTCCGATCTATGCGGGGCGGTAAGGTGGGCGGCGGTACCACGGGGCGGTCTGTGCGTTCTCCCGGCCGCCCCCTCCCCCTGACCCCCTCCCGCAACGGGAGCGGGA
>DATIMO010000491.1:0-2296 GCA_035475215.1 Acetobacteraceae bacterium
GTCCATTCCCCCTGGCCAACTTCGCGCAAACCGGTTAGCCGTGAAGCGAATCTGAGGAGACCCATGCGATGAACGGCGCCGAGAGCCTGGTGCAATCGCTGTTGAACAGCGGCGTAACGACGTGCTTTTCCAATCCCGGCACGTCCGAGATGCATTTCGTCGCCGCGCTCGACCGGATTCCCGGGATGCACTGCGTGCTGGGGCTGTTCGAGGGCGTGGTGACCGGTGCCGCGGACGGCTACGCGCGAATGGCCGGCAAGCCGGCAGCGACACTGCTGCATTGCGGCCCGGGCCTGGCGAACGGCCTGGCCAATCTTCACAACGCGCGGCGGGCCTCGACCGGCATCGTCAATATCGTGGGTGACCAGGCAACCTATCACCGCCCGCTCGATGCGCCGCTGACCGCGGATACCGAGGGTTGGGCACGGCCGGTCTCCGGCTGGGTACGCACGGCGACCGAGGCCGCGGTCGTCGGGCGCGATGCAGCCGCGGCCGTGCAGGCGGCACGCACCGCACCCGGGCAGATCGCCACCCTGGTGCTGCCCGCCGACACCGCCTGGACCGAGGGTGGCATTGTTGCCGACCGCCTGGCCCCGCCCGCGCGCCCCCATGCCGATCCACATCAGGTCGCCGAGGCCGCGCGGGTGCTTCGCCGCCGTGAACCGACGCTGATCCTGCTCGGCGGTGACGCACTGCGCGCCGAGCCGCTGGAGACCGCGCATCGCATAGCCGCGGCAACCGGGGCGAAGCTGATGGCCATGGGCTCCAACGCCCGCACGGCGCGAGGCCGAGGTCGCGTGCCGATCAACCGCATCCCCTATCCGGTGGACCAGGCCGTCGCCGCGCTTGCGGAGTTCCGCCACGTGATCCTGGTTGCCTGCCGCAAGCCGGTGATCTTCTTCGCCTATCCGGGAAAGCCGGGCACCCCCGTCCCGCCCTCAGCCGAACTGCGCATCCTGGCGCGTCCCGAACAGGACCCGGCCGAGGCGCTGGCGCGACTAGCCGACGATCTGGGCGCCCCGGCGACTTCAGTGCCGGATTCCGGCCCCCGGCCCGAGCCGGCGCGCGGTGCCCTGACGCCGGACAGCGTGGCGCGCTCCCTGGCCGCACTGTTGCCGGATCAGGCCGTGATCGCGGACGAGGCGGTGACCTTCGGGCGCGGCTTCTTTCCCGCCACGTACGTAGCCGCCCCGCATGACTGGCTGCAGGTGACGGGCGGGGCAATCGGCGGCGGCCCGCCTCTGGCGACCGGAGCTGCCGTGGGCGCGCCGGGCCGCCGGGTGGTCAACCTGCAAGCCGACGGCTCCGCCATGTACACGCTGCAGGCGCTGTGGACCCAGGCGCGCGAGCG
The DNA here is from genome assembly GCA_035475215.1 of Acetobacteraceae bacterium. Lineage (GTDB taxonomy): Bacteria > Pseudomonadota > Alphaproteobacteria > Acetobacterales > Acetobacteraceae > DATDIC01. The sequence goes on from DATIMO010000491.1 coordinate 1,352, forward strand.
GCTGGACGTGACCACGGTTTTGTTCTCCAACCGGAAATACGCGATCCTGATCGGGGAACTGGCGAATGTCGGGGCCAATCCGGGACGGACCGCGATGGACATGCTCGACCTGGGCAACCCTGACCTGAACTGGGTCGGGCTGGCGAACGCGATGGGGGTCGAAGCGGCTCGGGTGGAGAGTTGCGAGGCGTTCGCGGATGTGTTCGCGGCGTCGCTGGGTCGGCGCGGGCCATTCCTGATCGAGATGGTGGTTTAGCACGTGATCGCTTGAGGCGGACCCGGCGATCGTGCTGCCGGAAGCGAAGGCGGCGCTGTGGCCGATCCTGTTCCTTGCCGCCGCTGCTCGCGCGGGTTCTGCATGGTAGGCTGCCGCCGATGATCGCACACGCCATCGCCTTTTTGCTGCGCAATCTGCCTGCTGTGCTATTCGTCGTCGCGCTCCTGATCGCGGCTGGGCGACACAATCACCGGTCTGCGGCCGAGCGATTGCTGTCCTGGATACTGCTGCTCCCCATCGGCGTCACCGGGCTCTGGGCAGGGGCATTTCATGTCCTCTTTCCGCATACGGCGGCCATCCTTATCGGATGGGAAGTCAGCCCATTCCAGTTCGAGGTCGGCATGGCCGATCTGGCCATCGGGGTGACAGCATGCATATCGTTTTGGCATGATCTGGACTTCAAGGCGGCGGCCGTGACTGCCGCCTCCATTTTTCTGCTCGGCGACGCTGTGGGACACGCCAGGCAGATGTTGGTTGCCGGCAACTTCGAGCCAGGCAACGCGGGTGTTCCGTTTTACATGGACATCATATGCCCGCTGCTCGCCATCGCTCTTCTGGTGATCGCCAAACGACAAAATGGCGTGATTCGAAGCTCTTTCGATGCGCACGGCCGTGAGCACCAGTAACCCGAGACCGCCGCAACATTGGCATCACACCGGGTTCGCCCC
>DATIMO010000492.1:0-2151 GCA_035475215.1 Acetobacteraceae bacterium
CGGGTGCGCAAGATCATCTGCTCGTTCCCGCGATCGTCCGATCCGGTGGTGTTCGAAACCCTGTATCGCGTCGGCAAGATCGAGCTGGAGATCGTCCCCCAGGGCACGCTGGCCGAGCGCATGCGTGCCGCCGGCGCCGGCATCCCGCTGTTCTTCACCGCGACCGGCGTCGGCACCAAGATGGCGATGGGCAAGGAAATCCGCGAAATCGACGGCCGTACTTACGTGGCCGAACGCTCCCTGCCCGGCGACGTCGCGCTAGTTGAGGCGTGGGAGGCCGATCGCTGGGGCAATCTGACGTTTCGCAAATCCGGCCGCAATTTCAACCCGATCATGGCGACGGCGGCGACGCTGACGATCGTGCAAAGCCAGCATATAAGAGAACTGGGCGAGATCGACCCCGACCACGTCCACACGCCCGGGATTTTCGTCAACCGGGTGCTGCATGTCCCCTATGGCGACCCGTCCGGCTTCTGAGCAGGAGCTTCCGAAATGCCCGATACCGCTTTGGCCGCAGCGAAGCCGTTCTCCCGCATCGAGATGGCGGCCCGACTCGCCCGCGATATTCCCGAGGGCTGGTATGTGAATCTGGGCATCGGTATGCCGACGGCGGTGGCCGATCACGTGCCGCTGGATCGGGAGGTGATCTTCCATTCCGAGAACGGCGTGCTGGGCATGGGACCCGCGCCGCCGAAGGATGCCATCGATCCGTGGCTGATCAACGCCGGCAAGCAGCACGTGACGTTGCGCACCGGCGGCAGTTTCTGCCATCACGCCGACAGTTTCTCAATGATCCGCGGCGGGCATCTCGACCTGTGCGTGCTCGGCGCATTCCAGGTGGCTGATAACGGGGATATCGCCAACTGGGCGACCAGCGAGAACGACACCGCTCCGGCGGTCGGCGGCGCGATGGACCTGGCGGCGGGGGCGAAGCGCCTGTGGGTGATGATGGACCACACGACGAAGGACGGCACGCCGAAGCTGGTGCACCGGTGCAGCTATCCGCTGACCGCGGTGGGTGCGGTGAAGCGGGTCTATACCAATCTGGCGGTGCTGGACGTGACCGGGCGCGGCTTCGTGGTGATCGACATGGCGCCGGGCGTGACGTTGGAGGCGCTGCAGGCGCGCACGGACGCGAAGTTGCACGGGGCGGAATGATCACCGCTTTCATTCCCGCTCAAGCGTGATGCCGCAAGTCCGTTCCTTGCCGCGCGATCGCATCGATGCGATCGCGGCGAGCATTCTGGTGGTCTGCTGCATGCTATGGGGCGTGCAGCAGGTCGCCATCAAGGCGGCGGCGGGGGCCAGCATGCCGCCGCTGCTTCAGGCATCGTTGCGATCCGTCGTTGCCGCAGCGCTTGTCTGCGGCTGGACCCTGTTGCGCGGAGGCCGGCGAGAGCTGTTCGCCCGCGACGGCTCGTTCTGGCCCGGCATGGGCATCGCGGCGCTGTTCGCGGTGGAGTTCCTGTTCCTGTATCCCGGAATGCAGCTTACTACCGCATCCCGCGGAGTGGTGGTGCTGTACACCGCACCGTTTTGGGTGGCCGGCGGAGCGCATCTGCTGGTGCCCGGAGAGCGGTTGCGGACACGGCAGGTGGTCGGGTTTTTGGCGGCGTTCCTCGGCGTGGGCTGCGCGGTTGCCGACGGGTTGCGGCACGGCGGCGGCAGCCTGATCGGTGATGGGATGGTGGCACTGGCGGCCGCCGCGTGGGGACTGACCACGGTCGCCGTGAAAGCCAATCGCGTGCTGCGGACGCTGTCGCCGGGAAAGTTGCTGCTGTACCAGCTTGGCGGATCGGCGCCGATCCTGTTCGCCTTCGCAGCCTGGCAGGGGGAGCTGACGGTTGCCACAACGACGCCGGCAGCCTGGGCGTGGCTGGGGTATCAGACCGTGGTGGTTGCGTTTGCCAGCTACCTGATCTGGTTCTGGCTGATCACGCATTATCCGGCCGGGCGGTTGTCTGCCTACACGTTTTTGTCGCCGCTGTTCGGCATCGCTGCCGGGGCGCTGATCCTGAATGAGCACGCTTCGATCGAGCTGGCTTTGGCGCTGCTGTTCGTTGCGATCGGCATCCGGCTGGTGAACGGGCCGCCGGCGCGGCCGCTGCCGCGTCTGGCGGTAGAGGGACGGAGCTAGCTAGCCCATGAGCA
>DATIMO010000493.1:0-2708 GCA_035475215.1 Acetobacteraceae bacterium
AGAACGCGGCACTGTCACGCGCCGATCCATTCGGCGGCGCTGGTGCCCACACCCGTACCGCATCCGCCGATGCCGCTGGCGCCTTTTGCGCCTTGGTTGATCGTGCTGGACGCGCTAAACTCGCGCTCCTTCGACACGGAAGCACACCATGGGCCTGCCCGCTGCACGCATCGGCGATAACGTCCTGCAGAACGGACCGCACTGCCACGCGCCGATCCATCCCGCGGCGCTGGTGCCCACGCCCGTGCCGCATCCGCCGATGCCTCTGCCTATCATCAGCGGTTCGCCAAACGTCATGATTGGTGGTCAGCCAGCAGCGCGCGCCACCGACCAGACCCAGCCCTGCCTGATTCCCGCCTGCGTGCCCGGCGGTCCTGGCGTCATCGCCAAGGGTTCGGCCACTGTCATGATCAACAAGATGCCGGCCGCCCGCCTCAACGACAACACCATGCACGCCGCCTGCGTCGGGCCGATCCCGGGCCCGACCGGAATGATTATCGGACCCGGCTGCCCGACCGTGCTGATCGGCGGCTGAAGCGGATTGCCTGCCGCGCGGCCTTTCCGGATGCAGCGTGGCGGTCCGCCGCCGCGTCTCGTGCTTGCGGCGTAGACGTTCCGCACGCCGGCACCCGCGTTGTCCTCAAAATACCGAGCCAGCGCGAGCGACGCGTCGATGACCAGACTCACCTTCGGCCTTCGTAACTCCTTTGCTTCGCGCACGAATGCGCTCGACGGCCGCCCGCGCCTGCTCGCGATCGAACGCCGGCACAGAAGACATCAGTTTGGCGACCGGATGGTCATGGCGCGTTATCAGCACCTCTCCGCCCTGCTCGACCAGATCGAGCAGGGCCGGCCCCTAGTGTCCTGAACCAGAAGTTCGGCATATCAGACCGATACCGCATTGGACGCGACGCAGTAGCGCTCAATCGCGGCGAGGATGTCGTCGGCGGACTTGACCCACTTGAACGCCGTAGCCTGGGCGTTGTGCCGATCGAGGAAGGCCTGGATGGCGCCCTGCAATTCAGCGACGCTGCGATGCACGCCGCGCCGGATCTGCCGCTCGGTGAGCAGCGCAAAGAACCGCTCGACCTGGTTTCAACCAGGAACTGCTGGTCGGCGTGAGGTGCACATGCCAACGCGGGCGTTTGGCCAACCAGTCGCGGATCGCTTTGGTCTTGTGCGTGGCATAGTTGTCCCACACCAGATGAACATCGAGGTCCGGCGGTACCCGAGCCTCGATCTCGTCAAGGAACTGACGGAACTCCTCGGCGCGATGACGCGGGTAGCATTTGCCGATGACTTTGCCGGTGGCGATATCCAGAGCGGCGAACAGCGATGTCGTGCCATGCCGGGTGTAGTCATGGCTGCGCCGCTCCACCTGCCCAGGGCGCATCGGCATGACCGCCTGACTGCGATCGAGGGCTTGAATCTGCGATTTCTCATCGACGCACAACACGACAGCATGCTCGGGTGGCGAGACATACAATCCCACCACATCGCGCACCTTGGGGACGAACTGCGGATCGGTGGACAGTTTGAACGTCTCATGCCGGTGCGGTTGCAGACCAAACGCCCGCCAGATGCGCTGCACGCTGGAGACCGAGACCCCGCTGGCCCGCGCCATGCCGCGTGAACTCCAGTGCGTGGCGCCGTCCGGTGGCTTTCCAGTGTGCGCACCACGACAGCCTCGATCCGTGCATCATCGATCGTTCGTGGTGTGCCAGAGCGCGCCTCGTCGCGCAGACCATCGATCCGATGCAACAGGAAGCGGCGCCGCCATGTGCCGACGGTGATCGGATGCACCCCCAGAGTGCGGGCAACGTCCTTGTTCGGCGTCCCTTCGGCACAGGCGAGGATGATGCGGGCTCGCAAGGCAAGTGCCTGCGCTGTCTTGCGCCGCGCCGCCAACGCGGCCAACTCCGTCTTCTCCTCATCGGTCAGGCTCAAAGCCGCCAACCGCCGACCCGCCATCGCCGCCTCCCATGCTCAGGGCCGGCAGCCTGACCAGCGGCGGCGAATCGCCCAAAACGGCAAATTCGAATCGCTGCTATGCCGAACTTTCGATTCGGGACACTAGGGCCTGTCGTCAAATCCCGACCAGTGGCTTGCCAAGTCGCGCCGGCTTGGTGAGTCCGGTTTGCAACATCCAGCGCTAATCCGCACGCAACGACCATACAGCGGATTCCGGCGCGACGCGTTCTTCGATTCCTAGGCGGTCAGCTTTGAAAGGCTGGCCGATGCACCGCTACGGACTCCGTGACGACGAGTGGGACCGGATCAAGGACCTGTTGCCGGGACGGGAGGGCTCGGTCGGCGTGACCGCCGCGGACAACCGCCGGTTCGTCGAAGCGGTGCTGTATCGCTACCGTGCCGGCATTCCGTGGCGTGATCTGCCGGACCGCCTCGGCGATTGGAAGAACACGCACCGACGCTTCAGCCGCTGGGCCAAATCCGGCGTCTGGAAGCGGGTGTTTCAGCATCTCGCCATCGATGCCGACAACGAATACGCGATGATCGACAGCACCATTGTGCGGGCTCATCAGCATAGTGCCGGCGCTAAAAAAAGCCGGCGAGGACCAAGCGATCGCGCGCTCGCGCGGCGGATTGAGCACCAAGATCCATACCCTGGTCGATGCGCTCGGCAATCCGGTCGGCTTCCACCTGACCGGTGGCGAGGCGCACGACCTGGTCGGTGCCGATCATCTTTT
>DATIMO010000494.1:0-4461 GCA_035475215.1 Acetobacteraceae bacterium
AATGCGTGTGAACGCCTCCCGTTGCCAGAATCATCGGGATGGGCGCGCGATCCGGACCGTCATTCTCATCCGTCAGGATGACATGCGTGCATCCGGCGCGCACGCCTTCCTCGGCATCGCGGCGGATTCGCTCCAGCGCCGCCCGCAAGCCCGCTTCCCCTTCCGCCACCGGAAAGGTGCAGTCCACCACACAGGCGGACGAACCCATGAACGCCCACATCGCCTGGAACTCGGCCGTGGACAGCACCGGGCTTTCAAGCTGCAGCAGATCGCACTGGCTCTGATCCTCATCCAGCACGTTGCCGAGATTTCCGAGCCGCGTCTTTAGCGTCATCACGCGGGTCTCGCGCAGACTGTCGATCGGCGGATTGGTCACTTGGCTGAAGGTCTGGCGAAAGAAATGATGCAGCCCACGATACCGGTCGGACAGCACCGCGATCGGCGTATCGTCCCCCATGGAACCAACCGGCTCCTGCGCATCCTCCACCATCGGGTGCAGGATCATCTCCAATTCTTCCAGCGAAAATCCCACCGAAAGCTGGCGACGCCGCAGTTCCTCGCCCTGATACAGCACGGGCTCAGGCGCATCGGTCTTGACGATGTGGTCGATCTCAGTGATGCGCCGCGCCCAGTCCCCGAACGGCTGGCGCGCCGCCAGCACGTCCTTCAGTTCCTCGTCATGGTAGAAACGAGCGTGTTCCAGATTGACCGCAATCGTCTGCCCCGGGCCGACACGGCCTTTTTCGATGATCCTGTCCGCGTCGAGCTTCACCATCCCGGTCTCGGACCCGACAATCAGCATCGCGTCCGAGGTCATCGTGTACCGCAACGGCCTCAGCCCGTTCCGATCCAGCCCGGCAATCACCCACCGACCATCGGTCGCGGCGATCGCGGCCGGCCCGTCCCACGGCTCCATCACCGCGTTGCAGTACAGGAACATGTCCCGATGCGCCTGCTTCATCGTCGCGTCCTGGCCGATCGAAGCCGGGATCATCAGCGCCTTCGCCATCGGTGCATCGCGTCCGGCGCGGCACATCAGCTCGAACACGTTGTCCAACGTGGCGGTATCCGAGCCGCCCGCCTGCACCACCGGTTTCACATCGTCCAAATAGGGGCCAAGCTCGTCCGCCGACAGTCGCGTCTCGTGGCTCTTCATCCAGTTGATGTTGCCGGTCAGTGTGTTGATCTCGCCGTTATGCGCCAGCATGCGGAACGGCTGCGCCAGCCGCCAGGTCGGGAAGGTGTTGGTGGAATAGCGCTGGTGATAGATCGCGAAGCGCGACACGAAACGCGGATCGAGCAGGTCGGGATAGAATTCCGCCAGATGCTCCGCCAGGAACATCCCCTTGTAAATGATCGAGCGTGACGACAGCGAACAAAAATACAGTTCGGGAATTTGCGCCGCGATCGCCTGCTTTTCTATCCGCCGACGGATCACATACAGGTCGCGCTCGAACTCGTCCGGATCGGCGCCCTTCGGATTCCACAGCATGATCTGTTCGATCTCGGGGCGCGTCGCATTGGCCTTCTCGCCGATGCAATCGACATTGATCGGCACCTGCCGCCAGCCGTAGATCAGGTAGCCGAAATTCAGCACCTCGGTTTCGACGATCTGACGGCATCGCTCCTGCGCAGACAGGTCGGTCTTGGGCAGGAACACCTGGCCCACCGCGATCGGCCCCGGCATCAGCTTGGCGCCGCCGCGTTGCACCGCCGCCGCGAAGAAATCCTGCGGGATCTCGACATGGATGCCGGCGCCATCGCCGGTCTTCCCGTCGGCGTCGACCGCCCCGCGATGCCAGACCGCCTTCAGCGCATCGATGCCGGCCTGCACGATATCCCGCCGCTTCTCGCCATTCAGCGCCGCGACGAATCCGACCCCACATGAATCGTGTTCCTGCGACGCATCGTAGGTATCACAAAGCGTCGCCGCATTGGCGTTCCAGGCGGCGAGGAAGTCGGCTCCGGTTTCTTTCGCAATGGTCATTGACCCGCCCCCGTTACTCCGCCGCCACCGGCAGCGCCGATTGCTGCTCCATCCATGCGTGCATCTGCGCCGCCGCATCCCGCCCGTCGCGGATCGCCCACACCACCAGGCTCGCCCCCCGTACGATATCGCCAGCGGCGAACACGCCGGGAAGGCTGGTCATGAACGTGCGGTGGTTCACCTTGAGCGTGCCCCACCGCGTCACCGCCAATCCCGGTTCCCCGAACATCACCGGCAGATCCTCCGGATCGAAGCCCAGCGCCTTGATGACCAGATCGGCCTTCACGGTGAAATGGCCGCCCTCGATCGGTTCGACTGTCTGCCGCCCGGTCGCATCCGGCAGCCCGAGATGCATGCGAACCGCCCGCACGCCGGTCACCTTGTCGCGCCCGGTGAACGCCTCGGGCGCCGACAGCCAGACGAACTCGACACCTTCGTCCTCGGCGTTCTTCACCTCACGCATGGACCCCGGCATGTTCGCCCGATCGCGTCGATACAGGCACTTCACCGACTTCGCGCCCTGGCGCACCGCCGTCCGAACGCAGTCCATTGCCGTGTCGCCGCCGCCGATCACCACCACGTTCTTGCCGCGCGCGTCCAGCAGGCCAGATGCAAAATCCGGCACGACGTCGCCCAGATTGTCGCGGTTCGATGCAATCAGGTAATCGAGTGCCGGCACGATGCCGGGCAGGCCGGCGCCGGGGCCACCCAACTCGCGCGCCTTGTACACGCCGGTCGCCACCAGCACCGAATCATGCCGTGCCGACAGCTCGGCGAACGGCACATCGATCCCCACCGCACAGTTCAACTCGAAACGAATACCCGACTGCTCGCACAGGCTGCGGCGTCGCAGCACGACATCCTTCTCCAGCTTGAAATTTGGTATGCCGTAAATCAGCAGGCCGCCGACGCGGTCCCATCGGTCATAAACGGTCACCTGATAGCCGCGCCGTCGCAGCTCCTCGGCAGCCGCCAGCCCGCCCGGCCCGGCGCCGATCACACCGACCGAGCGATCGAGCTCCCGCCGCGGACGGATCGGCCGCACCCAGCCGCGCTCGAATGCGGTATCCGTGATGTAACGCTCGACTGCGCCGATCGTGACGCTTTCGTAGCCCTTCTCAATGACGCAGTTGCCCTCGCACAGGCGGTCCTGCGGGCAGATACGGCCGCAGATCTCCGGGAAATTGTTGGTTGCCGAGGATACCTCGTAGGCTTCTTCCAGCCGCCCTTCGGCCGCCAATTTCAGCCAGTCTGGAATATTGTTCGACAGCGGGCAGTGCACCGAGCAGAACGGCACGCCGCATTGGCTGCACCGGCTGGATTGGGCGGCGGCTTCCCGGTCTTCGAAGATCCGATAGATCTCACGGAAATCGCGGCGCCGCTCCGCAACCAGACGCTTGGCGGGGCCCTGTTGCGGCAGGTCCACAAATCGCAGCATGCGCTCCGGCATCCCGCATCCCCCTCGATGGCAGACCACTATACGCAGACGAATTGGCCACGCGAAGGGGGTTCTGCCGATTAGGACAATTTTTCTGACCTAAATCACTCGGAACCTGGTCGCACCAGCCTAAGCCGCCCGCCCCTCGGGGAAAGATAGGTCCGGTTTGTCCCCTTTCCCGGCCTCCCGCTCGAAAATGCGTCGTCCGCCGCCCGGTCGGAACCGGCTGATATAGGAGGGCACGATCAACTCCACCGGCGTCGGCACCAATCCAAGCTCCGGCAGGCCCGGCAGGCCCGCCGCCACAACGTTGTCCTGCTGCAGCATCAGAAGCTGGTCACGCGTGAACGGCTTCGACGGCAGCAGTTCCGCCAATCGCGCCTGCAATCGGGCCAGCCCCATCGGCACAGTCAGCATCGGCCGCCGCCGTGCCGTCTGCGCCAGTACGTAGGCCAGGATCTCGCGGAAGCTCCAGACCCGCGGGCCGCCAAGCTCGAACACGCCGCCCACCGTGTCCGCCCGCCCGAGGGCCGCCATCACCGCATCCGCGACATCACCTACAAAGACCGGCTGGAAGCGCGTATCCCCTGCAATCACCGGCATCACCGGAAACATCTGCGCCATCCAGGCGAACCGGTTGAAGAATTGATCCTCCGGACCGAACACGATGGACGGCCGCAGGATCGTGGCGCCCGGATAGGCCTGCCGCACCGCGGCTTCCCCCGCCGCCTTGGTCGCACCATAGCGGCTCGGGCTGGCCGGATCCGCACCGATCGCCGACACATGCACCAGACGCAGCACTCCGGCCCCGGCAGCAAGCCGCGCAATCCGCTCCGCCCCCTCCACATGGACCTGGCGGAATTCGTCCTTTGCCCGCTCCGCCAGAATGCCGACCAGGTTCACCGCCAGATCGGCTCCTTCCACCGCCCGATGCACCGTCGCTTCATTGGTCACCGAGGCGAACAGCGGCACGATCTGCCCAACCGTGCCCATCGGCTTGAGGAACTCGGCGCCCACCGGGTCGCGCACCGCAACC
>DATIMO010000495.1:0-8072 GCA_035475215.1 Acetobacteraceae bacterium
GGCGGCGACCGATCCCCAGCTGTTCCGCGGCATCGTCGCCAACGCCTATCGCTACCACGACCTGATGCTCGGCCGATTGATCCAACTCGCCGGGCCAGACACCGCGGTGATGGTGGTCAGCGATCACGGGTTCCACTCCGACAGCATGCTGCCGGACTTCATCCCCGCCGAAGCCGCCGGCCCCGCAGTCGAGCACCGGGACTTCGGCATCGTCTGCCTGACCGCCCCCGGCGTGCTTCAAGGCCAGCACATCCATGGCGCCAGCGTGCTGGATATCGCGCCGACCGTACTGCACCTGCTCGGGCTGCCGGCCGGCGCCGACATGGATGGCAAGGTGCTGGTCAACGCCTTCATCGATCGTACCCTGCCGCCGCGCATCCCAAGCTGGGACGACGTGCCTGGCAACGACGGGCAGCATCCTCCGGAACGCCGGCACGACGCCGCGGCTTCCGTCGAATCGCTCCGTCAGCTTGTCGATCTCGGCTACATTGCCCCGCCCGACGGTGATCAGGCGCAGGCGGTTGCCGACTGCGTCGCCGAAAGCCGCTATAACCTCGCCCGCGCGCATATCGACGCCGGTGCGCTCAACGCCGCCGCCGTTATTCTCGAATCCCTGATCGAAACCAACCCGGAACAGATCCGGTTTCACCAGCACCTGTTCCATTGCCGTCTGACGCAGGGCCGCTACGACGACTGCACCCGCCTGCTCGATACATTGGACACCGCCGGCCCGGACACGGCGATCCGCGCAGCCGAGGACCTGAAACGCCGCCGCGCCGAAACTCCGGACAACACCCTCGTCGCGTCCGAAAAACCCCTCAATCGCCGCGAGTTTTTCGAACGCCGCGCCCTGGCCGAAAAGCTCGGCGGCTACGCGCTCGAACGCCAGCTGATGCGCTGCAGCCTTCTCCTGACGGGCACCAGGCCGGAAGATCGTCAGGCCGCACGCAAGCTGGTCGATCAACTTGCCGGAATGCGCCGTTTGCGCCGGCCCCTGGGCATGTTTCTTGCCGAAAGCTACGCCCAGCTTGGCGACAATACGCGCGCGCTCGACATGATCAGGCGCATTCGGCGCAACGACCGCGACGACTGGCGGGCCATCGCACTGGAAGCCCGCATCCATCGCGCCGCCGGACGCCACCGGGAAGCCGCGGATTGCGCCGTAGCCTCACTGGCGCTGGTATATTTCCAACCGACACTGCATCACCTGCTCGGCGTTGCCCTGCTCCGACTTGGCGATGCGGCGGCGGCGGAGCAGGAATTCCGCGTCGCCGTGGCCCAGTCGCCCGGTTTGGCCGCCGCGCATGATGCGCTCGCTGCATTGTTGCGGCGCGACAGCAGTAAGCTCGGTGAAGCAAGCCTTCACATGGCGCAAGCCGAGCAAATGCGAACGCGGCCCGCCCCGCAACCACCGCCTTCGCCCCGATACCCGGCTATCACAGTGGCAGCGACGCGCCCCGGGATGGTCGCACCGCCACCATCACCGTGGTCACCGGCCTGCCACGCAGCGGTACCTCCATGATGATGCAGGTGCTCGCCGCGGCGGGCATTCCCCCACACACCGATGGCGCCCGAGCCGCCGATCCGGACAACCCACGCGGCTATTTCGAGCACGCCGCCGCAATGCGCCTGCATCAGGACACCGGTTGGATTGCGGACGCGCGCGGCAAGGCGGTCAAGATCATCGCACCGCTGCTGCCATATCTGCCGCCCGACAATCGCTACCGTCTCGTCTTCATGCACCGCGCATTGAATGAGGTCGTGGCATCGCAGCGGGCCATGCTGCAACGGCTCGGCCGAACCGGCGCACAACTCGACGACGCGGCACTGGTTCGCGCCTTCACCGGCCAATTGGTCCGCGTGCAAAAATGGCTGTCACAACGGGCAGAAATTCCCGTGCTCGCCGTCCCCTACGCCGAAGCCGTCGCCGACCCGGACAGCACCGCCGCCCGTCTCGCACAGTTCCTCGGCGCACCATTCGACCGCTCCGCAGCGAGCGCCACAGTGGACGCAGCACTCCGCAACCACGGCCACTAAACTGTAACCTCTCCCATTTGTGGGACAGGTCGGGGCGCGCTTGCGCGCCGGGTGACAGCCTACCCCTCCAGCTCCCGCTTCAACCCAGACCAGCGATCCAGGATCGGCAACACCTTGTCCGCCTTCTCCGCCGGCAGACTGAACACCACCCGATCAATCCCGATCCGCTCGCAATACCGTAGCCGCTCGATATCATCCGGCACCCGAAAGATGGAGATCGGCAGCGACGCCGGATCGCGCCCGGCCTCCTCCACCATCCGGCGAAACCGCTCGATCACCACACCCACACCATCCTGATCCAGCCGATCCGCCCGCGGGATCCACCCATCGCCATACCGGATCGCCCGACGCGCCGCATACGGAAACGCACCCCCGACAATGATCGGCGGGTATGGCTTCTGCACCGGCTTCGGCCACTGGTTCATCCTGTCGAATGCAACGAAATCTCCGTGATACTCCGCCTCGTCGCTCGTCCAGATCGCCTTCATCGCCTCAATCCGCTCGCGCACCAGCTTGTGCCGGGTCGCGAACACCGTGCCATGATTCTCCATCTCGTCCTGGTTCCAGCCGTTACCGACACCGAACAGGAAGCGCCCGCCGGAAAGCTGGTCGATCGAGACCACGGTTTTCGCCAGATGAATCGGGTCCCGCTGGTTCACCAGGCAGACCCCGGTGCCGATCTTCAGCCGCTCGGTCACCGCCGCCGCCGCGTTCAGCACCAGGAACGGATCCATGATGTCGTAATAGGGGCGAATCAGCGGCCCGCCGCTCGGATACGGCGTCACCCGCGACAGCGGAATGTGCGAGTGCTCCGGCACCCAGAGCGATTCGAACCCACGCTGTTCCAATTCGCGCCCAAGTGCCACCGGTGTCATCGAGTAGTCAGTGAAGAACATCACCGCGCCGATCTTCATGACGCAGTCGCCACCGAAAGCCCGCTCACCTTGTGGCGTTCGATCAGCCGCGCAACCAGCCCGGACGCCTTCGCCTCTTCGACGAATGCAGCCAGGAACCGCGCACCCGCCACATTCGCCCGCGCCGTCCCGATCGCCTGCTGCACCGATGTGAACTGCCCTTCCAGGATCCGCGCCCCCGCCAGTTTTTGAACATCCGCCATCAACCTGGGCCGCAACCCCGCCAGCGCATCCAGCTTCTCGCGGGCGAACTGCTCATACGCACTATCGAGGCTCTCCGACCGCACCAGCTCCGCGTGCGCGATGTTGCGGGTCAGCCAGAGATCGTACGCACTTCGCGCCGTCACCGCGATCCGCACGCCGGACCGATCGACATCCGCAATTGTGCGAAGCGGCGAATTCGCCGGTACCAGATACGTCGCCTCGATCTCCACATAGGCCGCGGTGAAGGCGATCGTCTCGGCACGCGCTGGCTCGGCGCCGATCAGGCCGATGTCCCAGACGTCCTTTCCCGCCATGTCCGCCAGTTCGCCCGGCCGCGCAAACGGCACGTACGCGATCGGCACACCGAGCCGCTGCGCGATTTCTCGGGCCATATCCGGTGCAACGCCTTCCGGATCGCCCGACGCGCCCTTCCCGCTTACCAGCAGGAAATTGCCCATGTTGATTCCTGCACGCAGCACACCGCGCGGCGCAAGCTCAGCGATGACATCCTGAGGCATGAATCCAGGCTCCTGAAGTGCTGGCCGTCATTCTGGGCACCCGGCAATCAAATGTGCAATCGGCGTCCAGCGATGCCCCTTATCGCTGGGCCTCTCTTTCGATGCGCCGGTCGGGAATCAGCCACATCAGGGCGACCAGAACGTAAGCGGCGTCGGAGATCCGCGTATCCAGGAACGCCAACCCGATTCCGGCAAGATAGAGCAGAGGCGAAAGCCTGACTTTCATGTCGCCGCCGAGCGCCCGCGCCAGGGCCGACCCGCTGCCCTGTTTACCGACGACCATTCGTTGCAGCACGTACCAGGCAATCGCAGGCATCAACAGCGACACGCCGTAGACCGCGGTCGGGGCGGGAGAGGTGGAGTATTCGCCCAGCCAACTGGTCGCGAAGGGAATAAGCGACAGCCAGAACAGCAGATGCAGGTTCGCCCACATCGTCGCGCCATCCACGCGCCGGACCAGGGTGAAGAAATGGTGATGGTTGTTCCAGTATATGGCCACGTAGATGAAGCTCAGGACGTAGCTGAGGAAGACCGGTGCTGCCTCCCTCAGCGCGCCCAGACTGGCATCGTGCGGCGCCTTCAACTCCAGCACCATGATGGTGATGATCACGGCAATCACGCCGTCGCTGAACGCCAGGAGCCGATCTTTCTCCACCGTGCCTCCGCTGTTCAGGTCGGAGAGAAGCCGGCCCCGTCACGACGGAACCTGTCTATCTCCACTTCTCATCCCACCGCGCCGATCCGCGCCAGCACTTCCTCGCGTCCCAGCGCCACCAGAACCGCGTCGATCCCCGGGCTCATCGTGCTGCCGGTCAACGCCGCGCGCAGCGGCTGCGCAACCTGCCCCAGCTTGCGCCCCTTCGCCTCGGCAAACGCCCGCAGCGCCGCATCCAGCGCCGGCACGGAGAACTCCGTCCCCGCCAGCACCTGCCCCAGCTCGCGCAACATGATCCGCGCCTCCGGTGCCAACTGCGCCGCCGCCTTCGGTTCCATCGGCAACGGCACGGTGCGCGCCAGAAACGCCGCCGAGTCCGCCAGTTCCACCAACGTTCGCGCGCGCTCCTTCAGCCCCGGCATCAGCGCCCGCACCCGCCCGGCCGCAATCGACCCCAATGACAGATCGGTCCGCTGCGCCAACCGCTCCAGCACCTCATGCGTCAGCCGGTCATCGTCGGCCGCCCGAATATAAAGCGCGTTCAGATGCGTCAGCTTGGCGTAATCCATGCGCGCCGGCGCCCGCCCCACGCCGTCGATATCGAACAGCCGGATCGCCTCGGCGCGATCCAACACCTCAACATCGCCATGCCCCCAGCCGAGGCGCAGCAGATAGTTGCACAACGCCTCCGGCAGATAGCCTTGCTCGCGGAATTCGATTGCCGACTGCGCACCGTGCCGCTTCGACAACTTCGCCCCGTCCGGGCCATGGATCAGTGGCACATGCCCGAACCGCGGCAGCTCCCATCCCATGCCGCGATAGATCTGCACCTGACGGAACGTGTTGGTCAGATGGTCCGACCCGCGAATCACGTGCGTGATCCCCATGTCGTGGTCATCCACCACCACCGAGTGGTTATAGGTCGGCGAACCATCACTGCGCAGGATGATCATGTCGTCCAACTCGGCATTGGCGACGCGCACCGTGCCCTGCACCAGGTCTTCCACCACGGTCTCGCCCTCGCGCGGCGCCTTCAGCCGAATTGCCGGGGAAACACCCGCCGGCGCCTCCGCCGGATCGCGGTCGCGCCACACATCGAAACGCGGCTGCCGCTTCTCAGCCGCGGCCTGTTCGCGCATGCGGGCCAGTTCCTCCGGCGTGCAGTAGCAGCGATAGGCGTGACCTGCATCCAGCAACTGCCGCGCCACCTCGGCATGCCGCGCAGCGCGCGTGGACTGGAACAGCGGCGCCTGGTCGCGCTCCAGGCCCAGCCAATCGAGGCTGTCCAGGATCGATCGCGTGAACGCCTCAGTGCTCCGCTCGCGGTCGGTGTCTTCGATGCGCAGCAGGAACGCGCCGCCGTGATGCCGGCTGAACAGGTAATTGAACAGCGCGGTCCGGACGCCGCCGATATGCAGCGGCCCGGTCGGACTGGGGGCAAAGCGGGTGCGGACGGTCATCGAAACATCCTGAAACGTGAAATCATCGGGAACCGCGGAACCGTAGGGCGGAAAAGCGCAGCGCCTTCCGCCACACCCTCCACCCTACCACCGAAATTTACCGTCTGTAGAGACTGGCGGGCGCAGGCTGCACGCGGAGGTGCTCGTGCAGCATATGCTCGCCGCGCAGCAGGGGCGGTTCGCGCTCTGGCTGCCGGTGTTCATGGGCACCGGTGTGCTGCTGTATTTCTCACTGCGGTCTGAGCCGCCAATCTGGGCCGGCGTCGCCATTGCCCTGCCGCTCGCTCTGGGCGTGGCACTGGCCGGCCCGCGTCCCCGCCCGTGCCTGCTTCCTCTGCTCGCCGCCGCACTCGGCTTCAGTGCGGCACAATTTGCCACCGCCCGCGCCCCCGCGCTGGACGCCTTGCCCCGTCAGGCCGTCCACCTGCGCGGCACCGTTCGCGCGCTCGAGCTTCTCCCCGAGGGCCGGCGAATCACGCTGACCCACGTGCAGATCGAAAACGGCGCCGACCTCCACCGTTCCGTTCGGCTGCGCCTCCGCTCCAACGATACCACCCCGATCGACACGGGAGATACGATCGGCGTGCGCGCCCTCGTGCAGTCCCCCTCCCCGCCCGCCTATCCGGGCGGCTGGGACCTGCAACGCGACGCCTTCTATGCGGGTCTTGCCGGCTACGGCTTTGCACTCGGCCCGGCGGAACTGATTGCACACCACCCGGTCAGCGGATTTGCCGGATGGGTGCAGGCGTTGCGCGAGACCATCGCCCGCCGCTTCCACACAGCGCTGCCCGGCGCGCGCGGCGCCGTTGGTGCCACGCTGCTGACCGGCGTGCCGTCGGCGATTCCCGAGATCGATCGCGAGGCATTCCGCGACTCCGGCCTGGCGCATCTGCTGGCCGTCGCCGGCCTGCATATCGGGATCGTGATGGGGTTGGCACTCGGCGCCAGCCGCTTGCTGCTGGCGTCGTGGGAATACGCTGCCCTGCGCTGGCCGACCAAGCAGATCTCGGCCTTGGCGGCGCTGATTGCCGGCGGGATGTACATGGTGCTGACCGGCATGCACGTGCCGATCATCCGCAGCTTTGCGATGGCCGGCCTGTTCACGCTGGCGGTCCTGACCGGCCGGCGAGCCGTATCGGTGCGCGGACTGGCGCTGGCCGCCACGGTGCTGATGCTGATCGAGCCGCAGGAGGTCCCCGGCGTTTCATTTCAAATGAGCTTTTCTGCCGTTCTGGCGTTGATCGCCGGATATGAGGCGCTGCGTCCGCATCTGCATGCGCTGTATGGCGACGGCGCACTGTGGCGGCGCACGTCGTTGCACATTGTCGCGCTGGCGCTGACCAGCGCGCTGGCCGGCACCGCGTCCGCGCCGTTCGGCGCCTACCATTTCGGTCATATCCAGCTTTACTTCGTACTGGCGAACATGATCGCCGTACCGCTGACCGCAATCTGGGTGATGCCCGCCGGACTGATTGCGCTGTTCCTGATGCCGCTCGGGCTGGAGCGGCTGGCGCTGATCCCGATGGGCTGGGGCCTGAGCGCGATCATCTGGATCGCCCGCACCACCGCCGCCCTGCCCTATGCCACTCTGGACGTGCCGCACGTTCCGCCCTGGGGTTTGGCTCTGGTCGCGCTGGGAATGGCCTGGATTGGGTTATGGCGCGGGCGTATCCGCGTGGCCGGAGTGGTATTGCTGGTTATCGGATTGGTTTCACCCGCCCTGATCCGCCCACCGGACCTGCTGGTAGCAGCCGATGCACGCATGGTGGGGGTGCGCACCGCGGCCGGGATGTTCGTGGAGCGCGAATCCGGCGCCTCGAAATTCACCCGCGATGCGTGGCGGCAATACTGGGCGGATGGCCCGCCTATGCTGCTGCCGTCGGACGGCATCGCAGCAGAGGGAGTGGTGGTTTGCACATCGGCGAATTGCGTGCTGCGACCGCGCACCGGAGCGATGGCGGCACTGCTGCTACGTGAGGGACGGGCTCCGGAGTGTGAGGGCGTCGCTGTGGTCGTTGCAATCGGCCGCACCAGGGACCGGTGCCGGGGCGCGCTGTTGCTCGATCGGACAACGGTGTTGCGACAGGGGGCGACGGCGGTTTGGCTGGATGCCACGGGCGCACGGATCGTCACGGATCAGCAGGCACGCGGGATACGGCCCTGGATGCCGCCCCCGCCCGATCGCCATGTTCCGCCGCCGCTGGACCTGCCGTTGGCGCCGGCGGGGGCGTGAGTGGTATCGTCTCTTATGCGACTGACGTAAGCTGCCTGGAACCACCGTCAT
>DATIMO010000496.1:0-3555 GCA_035475215.1 Acetobacteraceae bacterium
TGCAGCGCGGCTCTGGCAGCATTTGCACAGACTCGTCCTCATGCGCTCACCAATTTGGGAATGCGGATCAGATTGTAGGTGATCAGATCGAGCAGAGAGTCGGCAGCGACCCGGCAATCCCGCGGTGCTTGGTCTTGCGCATCGTGCCGTGCTGCTTGCCCCAGCCGAAGATGCACTCGATCATCGCGCGGCGTGACCGCGACATGCCGTAGCCCGCATGTCGCGTGGTGCGGCCATCGATCGCACTGCGCCGCCGCCGGCCGGACTTGCTCACAAAATCATTGCATGCCACGTGCGGGGTCACATCCAGGTCGCGCAGTGCGGCCACATGATCGGCGGTATCATAGGCCTTGTCCTCGCCTGCCGTGATGCGGCGCCCGGCGGCTTTCCGCCTGGCCTTCAACATCGCTTCCGAAGCCGCCGCTCGGCCGTGCCATTCGCTTCCGTCACCTTCCCCGCCACTACCAATCCATGCCGGCCCTCCATCGTCACGTGCCCCCCAGTTCTTCTCCAATTGCGCAGCGATGAGATGATTGTCGGGATTACATGCAGCGTAACGGCGCTCAGCGATACGGGCCTAGTCGGAAGGATACACAGCGATCGCGCATCTCGGGTATTGCCGGTGCCGCGTCCCGGTGTGTCCAGGCCTCAGTGAAGCCCCGCTGAAGCCCCATCCGCATTATAAGCGTCTCCTGGGTTGGGACTTGCCGGCGAAGCTACTGAAATACTTGGCGTCCCCGGCGGGATTCGAACCCACGACCCCAGGATTAGGAATCCTGTGCTCTATCCTGCTGAGCTACGGGGACCTGACGCCAGACCCTCGGAACCGCGACCGCCGGATGACATGACCGCGTCAAACGGCAACCGCCCGAGAGCCAATCCGGTTTAGCATGGTCCCCGCCACCACCGCGAGAGCCCGGGGCAATCATCGAGCAATCATCGGGAGACAACACCATGCCGGACGTTCCGGCTTCACCGGACCGCCCTCCGTCAACCCCGGTCACCCCACCGGAGTTGCCCGGCCTGAACGCGCTGATGTCGCTGCTGGTGGGGGTTGTCGTCGTCGCCAGCCTGTATGTGGCGCGCGAGGTGCTGATCCCGATCACCCTCGCCGTGCTCATGGGTTTCCTGCTCGCCCCGCTGGTCAATCTGTTGAACGCCATCAGGCTCGGGCGGGTGCCTTCGGTGATCATCGCCGTGGTGCTGGGGCTGGGCCTCATCCTGGCGTTGGCTGGATTGATCGGCACCCAGGTCGCGCAACTCGCCGACCAGGTTCCGACTTATCAGTTCACCATCGAGCAGAAGATCAACGCGGTCCGGAATTTTACCATCGGCCGGTTATCGGACTTCGTGAGCAACCTGGGTGAGCGTGTCGGTCTGCCGAACACGGCCAAACCCCCGCCCGCTCCTCAGCATCAGCATCCGTCCGGTGCGACGACCACCCCGCCGCCGCCTCCGCCAGTGCCGGTGCAGGTCCAGCAGGCACCGCCATCCGCGATGGCACTGGCGCAGAGCGTGCTTGTTCCGGTCGTCAGTCCGCTGGCCACAACCGTTATCGTCTTTGTGGTCACGATCTTCATCCTGCTGCAGCGGGAGGATTTGCGTGACCGGCTGATCCGGCTGTTTGGCTCGGGCGACCTGCATCGCACGACCGGGGCGATGGACGACGCAGCCCGCCGCCTCAGCCGCTATTTCCTGGCCCAGCTCTGCGTCAATGCCACGTTCGGCTGCGTGATCGGGCTCGGTCTCGCGGTGATCGGCATTCCGAGTCCGATCCTGTGGGGCACTCTGGCGATGCTGCTGCGCTTCGTGCCCTATGTCGGTGCGCCACTGGCAGCCATCCTGCCGCTGGCACTGGCCGCGGCAGTTTCACCGGGATGGGGCCGTGTGCTGTGGACGGCGGCACTCTATATCGTCTGCGAGATGATCACCGGGCAGGCGGTCGAGCCGGTGGTGTATGGCCGCAGCACCGGCCTGTCGCCGGCCGCGGTGATGATCGCGGCGATTTTCTGGACTTGGCTGTGGGGGCCCATCGGACTGATCCTGTCCACGCCGATGACGCTCTGCCTGGTCGTGCTTGGCCGTCATTTCAAGCGACTCGAATTCCTCGAGGTGCTGTTGGGCGACCAGCCGGCGCTCAGCCCTGTCGAGAGCTTCTATCAGCGCATGCTTGCCGGCGATCCGGATGAAGCGGAAGACCAGGCCGAGCTGCTGCTGCGCGACATGCCGCTGTCGTCGTACTATGACGAGGTCGCACTGCGGGGTCTGCAACTCGCCGCCAATGATGCGGCACGCGGCGTGCTGACGGCCGATCAGACGGCACGGATCAAGTCCGCGATCGAGGCCTTGGTGCGCGACCTCGACGATCATGAGGATGCGCCCGCCGGGGGGTCCAAGACCGAACATCCCACCCCGGCAGTCCCAGCGGAACATCACGGCCGTCATCATCGGCAGACGGCACCGCTGGCCGGCATCGATCTGGCGCCGGAGTGGGAAGGCGACGCGCCGATCCTGTGTATCGCCGGCCGTGGCCCGCTGGATGAGGCGGCCGCGACGATGCTGGCGCAACTGCTCGGCAAGCACGGTCTTGGTGCACGGGCGGTGCCGCATGAGGCGGTGTCGCGCACCGGGATTGCCGCACTGGATCCCCACGGGGTGGCGATGCTGTGCCTGTCCTATCTCGAAATCGCCGGCAGCCCGGCACATCTGCGATTCCTGCTGCGTCGGGTGCGCCAGCGGTTTCCAACCCAACCGATCCTGGTCGGGCTGTGGCCGGTGGGCGACGAAATGCTGCGTGACGAGCGGATGCGTGCGGCGGTTGGTGCCGACTATTACGTAAGCTCGCTGCACGGTGCCGTGGGCGCGTGTCTGGAAGCGGCGCATAAGGCGGCTACGGCGTGGCGGCATCCGGCCGAACCTCGTGCAGCAATCAGTGCCGGGCGGTAGCTTCGGGCTTCCGGCTTCTGCGTCGGCGGTGCAGAGTGGGAACTCCGGCGAGAGGAAGCCTCAATGGCGAACAAAGTCATCATCAGTTGCGCCGTGACCGGCGCCATCCACACCCCCAGCATGTCAGATCACCTGCCGATCACGCCCGAGCAGATCGCCCGATCAGCGATCGAGGCGGCGGAAGCGGGCGCCGCGATCATTCATCTGCACGCGCGCGACCCGCAAACCGGCGCACCGACGCCGGATCCGGCGGTGTTCATGCGCTTCCTGCCGGTGATCAAGCAAAGCACGGATGCCGTGGTGAATATCACCACTGGCGGCGGCCTGAACATGACGCTCGATGACCGACTGGCCGCTCCGTTGCAGGCGAAACCGGAGATGTGCAGCCTCAATATGGGCAGCATGAATTTCAACATCTCGCGTGCCGGCGATCGCGTGAAAGCCTGGAAGCACGACTGGGAGCAGCCCTATCTGGCGCGGACGGACGATCATATTTTCCGCAACACCTTTCGCGACATCGAAGGCATTGTCGAACGGCTCGGCCGCGCGCATGGCACGCGCTTTGAGTTCGAGTGTTACGATGTCGGGCATCTGTACAACCTGGCCTAC
>DATIMO010000497.1:0-2204 GCA_035475215.1 Acetobacteraceae bacterium
CCATAACCTGCCGCTGGTGTCGGAAATCGCCGACCGTGTGGCCGTGATGTATGCCGGCGAAATCGTGGAGCAGGGCGGCGCGGCCGAAATACTGACCCGGCCGCTGCATCCGTACACCGCGGCGCTGCTGCGCAGTGCTCCGGCGGAAGACGGCCGTCTGCCCGAGGCGATCCCCGGCACCGTCCCGCCTCCCGGCGAATTGCCCCCCGGCTGCACCTTCGCGCCACGCTGCCGGCATCGCGTGTCGGCCTGCGAAGCCGTGCGGCCCGACCTGGTTCAGGTGATGCCGGACCGGGCCACGCGCTGCCTGCGCTGGTTCGAACTGGCCGAGCCGCGTGCGAAGCAAGAGCCGGTCGCGTGACCACACTGATCGCAGCCGAGCGGCTCGGTCGTCGATTTGCATCGCCGGGCTGGGTGCGACGGGGCCGGCCGTTGCAGGCGGTCACCGACGTGTCGCTGACCGTCGATCGCGGCGAGGCGGTCGGACTGGTCGGGGAAAGCGGCTCCGGCAAGAGCACCATCGGCCGCCTGCTGCTGGGATTGCTGGCGCCCAGTGCCGGACGGGTGCTGGTGGAGGCGAGCGATCTCGCCCGCGCCCGTGGCACCGCGCTGAAACGGCTACGCCGTCGCATGCAGATGGTTTTCCAAGATCCCTACTCCAGCCTGGACCCGCGGCGACGGATCGGCGACCAGATTGCCGACGGGCTTGCCATCCACCGGCTGGCTCCGGCGTCGCAGCGGCCGGCGCGCGTTGCCGCGTTGCTGACCCAGGTCGGGCTGGAGCCGCAACACGCCAGCCGGTATCCGCACGAGTTCAGCGGCGGCCAGCGCCAGCGCATCGGCATCGCCCGCGCCCTGTCCACCGGCCCGGAGTTCCTGGTTGCGGATGAACCGGTCTCGTCGCTGGACGTGTCGGTACAGGCGACGGTGCTGCAGGTGCTGGCGGAGCTGCGCTCGCGTCTCGGTCTTGGGTTGCTGTTCATCAGCCACGATCTGCCGGTGGTTCGCAGCCTGTGCGACCGTGTGATCGTGCTGTATCTCGGTCGCATCATGGAAACCGGGCCGGCGGCGCAGGTGCTGTCGCGCCCACGCCATCCGTACACGCGGGCGCTGCTGTCGGCCGCGCCAAGCTTCGACCCGGTGCGGCGACGCGCGCGGATCCTGTTGCAGGGAGAGCAACCAAGCCCGGCGGACCCGCCGTCCGGTTGCGTGTTCCGCACGCGTTGCCCGTGGGTGATTGCCGCATGCGCGGATGCGGTGCCGCCGTTGCGGGGATCGGCCGCGCATCAGGCCGCGTGTATCAGGGACGATATCGACGTGGCAGGTTGAGGCCACGCCGTGGATTCCATTTTTGCTGGCATACCCGGGTGTTCATTCGTTAACCTTGGCGGTCCACGTGCACGAGATGCCGCTCATGCCCTACCCGATGCGTATTCTGTCGTTTCTGGTGCTGCTGTTGCTGGGCTGCACGACCGCTGCTGGTCCAGGGCCGGCGCAGACCGTTTTGGACGAGGCACGCCGTGCGGGTCGCGACGCGGCATCCTTCAAGCCGGCGGGCGAGGACTATTTTCATGACATGGATGGCGGCATCGGTCTCAAACCGGATGAGATAAAGGGCCGCGACATGTGGTTGGTCTGGACCGGCGGCAATGACCGGTTGTGGGACGACCTCACTCGACTGACGTTCGGTTCCTTTGATCTGCTGAAGATCCTGTCGTCTCATCCGAGCCTGAAATACAGCCGTGACAACCGCTTCCGCTATTTCGGGTTGTCGAACGAGCCCTGCTTCGACAAAGCCACCGGTCCCGACGCGAAGCATTTCGGTCTCTGGCTGGATACGCGCCGTGCCGACTGCGCAGCCGACCCGTTCGAAAATGCCGACAAGTATCCTGGCGTCGCGATCGGCGCCCGCGGCAAGACGCAGCCGGTTGGATCCTATTATGGATACGCCACGGGGGTGGTCGGTTTGCGGCTGTTCCCCAACCCCGATTTCGATGAAGCGGCGGCCAAGCGCTGGGACCCCGATCGCTACTACAACGACCCCAGCTACTATCTCTCGAAAGATTTGGTACGCCCGTATCGGGTCGGTGTCAGTTGCGGCTTCTGTCATGTCGGCCCGAACCCGGTGAAACCGGCGACCGATCCCGAGCATCCGGAGTTCGCGAACCTCAGCAGCACGGTCGGCGCGCAGTATTTCTGGGTGG
>DATIMO010000498.1:0-5111 GCA_035475215.1 Acetobacteraceae bacterium
CCCCCGCTCCCGCTCCTGCTCCATGTAGTCGGTCGTGGTGTTTCCGTCGTGCACCTCACCGATTTTGTGCGACACCCCTGTGTAATACAGGATGCGCTCGGTCGTGGTGGTCTTGCCGGCATCGATATGCGCCGTGATGCCGATATTGCGGATGCTGGCAAGGGCCGCATGAGGGGCCGGCGTGTGGGGGTCCTGGGCAGGCATTAGGGGTCTCCGTATATCACGACGGGCGCCACAGGGCTCCCATCACCTTGATGAGCCCCCGCGCGCCCGCGGATCTCCGGCCCCGTCGCAGGCCGGCATCGTGTGCCCGTCATGTGCGTCACCTCACCCGATTTTGCAAGCACCGAATAGTGAATGCACGGCTCGCATGCAGCCGTTTATTCACGCTTTGTCACTGATCGAAACGCACCCCCGCGCTATGATCGCCCCATGGATATCGCGACAGCACAGGCGCTGGTCCGCTTCGGACTGGGGCGGCGCGGAAATGAGGCGACCCCGTCCGACCCGCATGAATGGCTCCGCGCTCAGCTCAGCGCGCCGGATCCTGCCGCCAACATGCCGGCCCCCGATCTGGATGCTGCGCTGCTGGCCCTGCGCGCCGACCGCGAAAACAAGACGGCCGCGCGCATGTCCGAAACCCGCAACAATTTCCGCCGGGATTCGTTCGCCAGCCTGAATTGGGCCGTGATCACGCCAGCCCCGCTCCGCGAACGGCTGGTGTGGTTCTGGGCCAATCACTTCACCGTTTCCAGCCGACGCCCGCAATGCGAAGGTCTGATCGGCCCCTTCGTTGCAGGCGCGATTCGCCCGCACGTGACCGGCCGGTTCGGCGACATGCTGCTCGCCGTCGTCCGGCACCCTGCGATGCTGATCTATCTGGACAATGCCTATTCCGTCGGCCCCGCCAGCCAAGCCGGCCAGTCCGGCAAGCACGGCCTCAATGAAAATCTCGGCCGCGAATGCCTGGAATTGCACACCGTCACGCCAGCGTCCGGCTACACCCAAACAGACGTGACCAACTTCGCCCGCATCCTGACTGGGTGGTCGGTGGATTTCAATTCAGGAAATTACGGGTTCAAATTCCGCCCAGCCGCCCACGAACCCGGGTCGCTGACCCTGATGGGCCGCAGCTTTCCGCCGGGCCAGCAGGGCGGGATCGACGCGCTTGCCTTCCTGGCGGACCATCCCGCCACCCACCGCAATCTGGCCACCAAGCTGGCGCGTCACTTTATCGCCGATGATCCACCGGCCGACGACGTCCGCCGCATCGAAGGCGTGCTGCGCGACACGCACGGAGATCTCGGCGCTGCGACCCATGCCGTGATCGGCCTGGACTCGGCCTGGCGACCGGATACCAAGCTGCGCTCGCCGATGGACTTCAGCATCGCCGTGCTACGCGCCCTCGATCCGCCATCCATCCCGCTACAGACACTCGGGGCTCTTGGCCTGCTCGGGCAACCGCTGTGGTCCGCGCCGCAGCCGGATGGTTGGCCGGATCGCGCCGCCGACTGGGCGACGCCGGAAGCAATGCTGCGTCGCGTCGATTTCGCATACGCGGTTGCCGGACGCGCCGGCGAGCAAGCGGATCCGGTCGCGCTCGCCGAAATCGCGCTGGGGCCATTGTTGCGGCCCGCCACCCAAGATGCCATGCGCCGCGCCGGATCGCGGCGCGAAGCTGTGGCGTTGCTGTTCGCTTCCCCTGAATTCCAGAGGCGCTGAGATGACCTCCCTGCTCACTCGTCGCTCCGCCCTGCTCGGCCTGACATCGGCAGTCAGCATGACATCGCTCGGCGGTCGCGCCTCGTTGGCACTGGCGGGGGCGCCGACCGAACAGCGGCTGGTCGTGGTCATCCAGCGCGGCGCCATGGACGGTTTGGCGGCGGTTGTTCCATATGGCGACCCGGCACTGACCGGACTGCGCGGGGAGATTACCTCACCCGCGCCGGCGAATACCGACGGGGTGCTGGACCTGGGCGGTTTCTACGGGCTGCATCCCGCTCTCCAGAACCTGCACGCCATCTACGCCGCCGGCGACCTGCTGCCGGTCCACGCCGTTGCCGGCCCCTACCGGGTGCGCAGCCATTTCGAGGCGCAGGACTGCATGGAGTGCGGATCCGACCACCTGCTCGCCACCGGCTGGCTCAATCGGGTGGTCGGCGCGTTGCCGGCGTCCTCCGGCCGCGAGGGCGGAGCGATTGCTATTGGTGTGGCGATGCCAATGCTGCTGCGCGGCCCCGCCCGCGTCGCGAGTTGGGCGCCCCGCGGATTCGGCCAAGCGCCATCCGACCTCTACGCCCAGGTTGCCGCGCTCAGCGCCGCCGATGGAGTGATCGGCCCGGCCCTGCGCGAAGGTTTGCGCGCCCGGGGTTTCAGCACGGAAGCGCTTGCCGGTGATGCCATGCCACAGAACCGTTCAGCCTTCGCAACCCTGGGGACAGTTGCCGGCGAGATGCTGGCCCGTAGCGACGGCCCGCGCATCGCAGCGTTGGAGATCGGCGGCTGGGACACGCATGCGGCCCAGTTGCCGCGGCTGCGGCCAGCAATGGAGCAGTTCGATTCCGGGCTTGCGGCGCTGAAATCCGGACTTGGGCCAGTGTGGAAGAACACCGTCGTGCTGACCATGACCGAATTCGGCCGCACCGTGCGGGTGAACGGGACAAAGGGCACCGATCATGGCACCGCGTCCGTGGCCTTCCTGCTAGGCGGTGCGGTTGCCGGCGGACGCGTCGCCGGAACCTGGCCGGGACTCGGCGCGGGTAAATTGTTCGAAGATCGCGACCTGCAGCCGACGACCGATCTGCGATCCATCGCCAAGGGCGTGCTGACGCAGCATCTCGGACTGAACGCGACGCAGCTTGCAAAGGTGTTCCCGGACAGCGGCGCGGCACCACCGATGCAGGGTCTGATTCGGACTTAGAGCGAGATTCACCAGGTAGACTGGAGTCACGGAGAAGGGCTTATTCTCCGCGTCTCTGCGGTTATTCTTGCTAAAGCGGTTCCGCTTCCACCAGCGCAATGTCCAGCAGACGCTCGATCACCTCCGGTTCCTGCGCGCCGGCGATGGCATGTCGGCCGGCCACCACGAAGCACGGTACGCCATTTATCCCAAGCCGATGCGCCCGCAGGTTGTCCGCGTGAACGGCATCAGTATCGTCGTTGCCGGCCAGGTACCGCCGAACCGCCGGCCCTTCCAGCCCGCAGGCTGTAGCGATCGCAACCAGTACCGCCGTATCGCCGATGTCCGATCCGTCGGTGAAATGCGCCGAGTACAGCGCAGCCACTACCGCGTCCCCACGCCCATGGCGGGCCGCATATCGCACCAGTCGGTGAGCGTCCACGCTGGACGGCGTTCGCCTTATCCGATCGAACCGGAATAGCACGCCTTCCGTCCGGCCGATTTCCGAAATCGAGCCATACAGGCGCCGCGCCCGGTCCTCGCCGCCGAACTTGCGCACCACGTAATCCGGCCGCGCCATTCCTGCCCGCGGCATATCCGGATTCAACAGGAATGGCCGCCAGATCAACTCGAACAGCAGGTCCGGCCGGCGCCGCAATGTGCGCATCAACCGCCGAACGCCAAGGCAGCACCAGGGGCAAACCAGGTCGTGCACCACTTCGATGGCCAGGCGCGCCTTGGGCGGAGCGAGAATGTTCACGTCTGGACTCGCGAAACCGATCGGGGTGTCACGCGATCATCATCGCCACAATCGAATCCGCGGGCAAGTCTTTCGTCGTCCTTGCCTGGATAGCCTCAATGCCCACCAAAAATCGACGAAAACTCCCCAATCAGCGCGTCATGCTCCTTCTGGATCGCGGCCCGACCAGGGTTCCACGGATGCACTTGCGCCAATGGGGGATTGCCCGGCGCCGGCGCCACATCGCTGCGCACCGAATAGGCGCCGCGAGTCTTCACCAGCATCGCCTGACCCTCCCGCGACAGATACCAGTTCGCGAACAACTCTCCCGCATGCGGATGCGGCGAATCCGCCAGAAGCATCATCGGATAATTCGTGTACGGACTTCCCTCCGCCGGATACAGCGGAGCGATAGGGGCCCCCTGATCCACCCGTACCGGATACTCATTCAGTGCGGATACCACTGCGATCGCCTGTTCTCCGCGCGCCACCGCCAGCACCGCCAGATTATATGCACTCAACAGCTTCGGTTGCTGCGCCGCCAGCTTCACCAGATAGTCGCGGCCGAACTTCTGCTGCATGAAATCATACTGAACCCAGGCGGTGCCCCCGATCGTGATCGGTGATGTGGCAATCTTGCCCTTCCATTTCGGGTCCAGCAGGTCCTGCCAGGATTTGGGTGCATCGGTCTTACCAACCGTGTCGGTGTTGTAGATCGGAATCATCAACGATCCCGATCCGGCATACCACCAGCCCGGCAGCTTGCTGTCAGCCGGATAGGCGGCGTCCTCGGGTGCGGTCCACGGCCGCAGCCGCTTCTGATCGATCAGCCGCTGCACCAGCACCTCATCGGTCAGGATCGCGAGGTCGCCTTGTACTTTACCGGCCGTGAACTCGGTCTGCAGCCTTTCGTACAACCGGCCGGTCACCGCACTGATCACCGAAACCGTGATGCAGGGAAAATGCTGCTGGAAAGGTTTGACGATCGTGCGTTCGTCCTGATCGCTCTGCGCGGTATAGTAAACCACCTGCCCTTCCGCGCAGGCGGCCTGCACCAGATCAGGCGTGCCGATCGTTTCTCCGCCAACCACCGGTGACGGGGTCTGGGCGCCCGCCGTGGCGCAGGCAAGCAGTGCGGCAAAGCACGCAGCAACACCCCGGATCATCGGACGCTTCCCTTCAATGTCATGATCAGGTTTCCGAATGCATCGACGTTGACCTGCGCCGAAGGACCAATCACCGCGGTGGATTCCGCCTCTTCGATCAGCGCCGGACCGTCGATGCGCATGCCCGTCTGCAACGCCGCACGCGCATAGACCGCGGTGTCCACGAACCCGCCGGCTTCGGTGAAATACGCCGGTCGATGCTCGATCACCGGATCGACGCGCCCCCCACCGTCCGCGAACCGCACCTGAGCAACCGAAGGCGGTGCGACTGCCCGCACCCGCCACGACACCACCTCCACCGGCATCC
>DATIMO010000499.1:0-10341 GCA_035475215.1 Acetobacteraceae bacterium
GGGCCGGCATAACGAGATCTTTCCCGGCTGGCGCGGCAGCATCCGCGAGCTGGCAAGCTGCGGTAATGTGCACGTGAAGCTGGGCGGGCTGGGCATGCGCATCAACGGGTTCGACTTCGAAGCCGGCGCTGAACCGCCTTCATCCGAGCAGCTTGCCGCTGCGTGGAAGCCGTATATCGAAACCTGCATCGAGGCGTTCGGTGCCGGGCGCTGCATGTTCGAAAGCAACTTCCCGGTGGACAAGGGTTCCTATAGCTATGCGGTCGGCTGGAACGCGTTCAAGCGCCTGGCAGCGGGTGCTTCAGCCTCTGAGAAGGCGGGGCTGTTCAGTGAGACGGCAACCCGGTTCTATCGATTGTAAGAGAGTTGCCGGCGCCGGTTTCGGGAGCAAGCAAGCAAGGAAGTTCTACCACGGAGGCACGGAGAAGCGAGGAAAATGCCGTATCAACCTTTCGATCTGACTGGCCGCGTGGCGTTGGTGACCGGCGGCAACAGTGGAATCGGACTCGGCATGGCTACCGCCCTCGCTCAGGCCGGGGCAGACGTCGCCATCTGGGACACCAACGAAATTAAGAACCAAAGCGCCTGCGCTGAACTCGAACAGACCGGCCGCCGCATTCTGGCCCTTTGCTGCGACGTCAGCGACGAAGATACGGTCGAAGCCGCACTGGCGGAAACCGTCCGTCAACTTGGCCAGATCGACGGCTGCTTCGCCAATGCCGGCGTTTCAGGCCGCGGCGTGCCGTCGTTCCTGGACATGACCAGCACCGAATGGAACCGCGTGCTGCGTGTCAACCTCGATGGCGCGTTTCATACCTTCCGCGCCGCTGCACGGCACATGGTCGAACGGCGCGGCGGCGGTGTGCTGGTCGGCACGGCTTCATTGGCGGCGATCGAAGCGGCACCGCGTGGCGAGCATTGTGCCGCCACCAAGGGCGGCATGATCTCAATGATCCGTGCGCTGGCGGTCGAGTTCGCGCGCCATCGCATCCGCGCCCACGCCATCCTGCCCGGCTGGATAGAGACCGACATGACCGCGCACGCCATCGCCAATCCGAAATTCCACGCCAATGTCATGCCGCGCATTCCGATGCGCCGCTGGGGCACGGGCGCCGATTTCGGCGGCATCGCGGTCTACTTGATGAGCGACGCAGCCGCCTACCACACCGGCGACAGTTTCGTTATCGATGGCGGCTATTCGTTGTTCTGACACCCGCCCGATCACGGGATCTTGAGAACCGGTTGCGTCCAGGGCGGTGACATCGACGCCGGACCTCCTATCTGATCCGTGCCGTCTGGCGTGGCCTGCCCCTTCTCGAAGGGGCCACCGCGCGTTCGGTCGATGATCCTTACCCTCTGGGACGGGAGTTGACTCGATGAACGACGCGATAGCCCCAGCCGCCCATCAGGTGGCGGCGCCGGCAATCCGCTACCAACAGGTGCGGCAGCACACGGAACGCCTTGCTGCCGCCCTCTCGCCGGAAGACCAGTGCGTACAATCGATGCCGGACGCGAGCCCGGCAAAATGGCATCGAGCGCATATCACCTGGTTTTTCGAGGAGTTTGTTCTTGGCCCGCATCTGCCGGGCTATCGCGTGTTCGACCCTGATTTCCGCTTTCTGTTCAATTCGTATTACGAAGCGGTTGGCCCTCGTCATCCGCGCCCGATTCGGGGTTTGCTGACTCGCCCGCCGGTGAAGCGCATTACGGAATACCGCGCGCATGTCGACGCGGCGATGCAGCAGTTGCTGGAGAAACTGCCCGCGGAAGCCGTCCCCCTGGTCGAACTCGGATTGCAGCATGAGCAGCAGCACCAGGAACTGCTTCTCACCGATATTCTGCACGCTTTCGCGCAAAACCCGCTGGCACCCGCCGCACTGCCAGGGTGGCAGGAGCCGTCCGGAGCAACCGGGCCGACGCGATTCGTTGTCTGCGACGGCGGAATGCTGCGCATCGGGCATGCCGGTTCAGGTTTCTGTTTCGACAACGAGACGCCGGTGCACCGCGTTTCGGTGCAGTCCTTCGCGATCGCCACACGGCTGGTGCGCAACCAGGACTGGCTGAATTTCATCGCGGACGGCGGATACCATACGGCCACGCTATGGATGTCGGATGGTTGGGCGCGTGTGCAGGCAGACGGTTGGGACGCGCCGCTCTATTGGCGCAACATCGAAGGCGAGTGGTGGCAGATGGGACTGGGCGGGCTCGTTCCGCTGGAACCGGATGCACCCGTTCGCCAAATCTCCTGGTACGAAGCGGATGCATACGCACGCTGGGCCGGAGCGCGGCTGCCGACCGAGGCAGAGTGGGAAGTCGTTTGCAACCATCCGGACATGCAGGAACTGACCGGCCGTGTCTGGCAGTGGACCGGCAGCGCCTATCTGCCCTACCCCGGCTATCGACCAGCGGCCGGTGCTGTCGGGGAATACAACGGCAAGTTCATGATCGGCCAGATGGTGCTGCGCGGCGGATCGCTTGCCACACCGCCCGGCCATGCGCGGCCGAGCTACCGAAACTTCTTTCATCCTGAAAAGCGCTGGCAATTCTCGGGCCTGCGGCTCGCGCGAGACCTGTAAGGGACAATCGGATGCCGAATGATAGTCTGGTCCGCTCTGCGGACGCGACGCTTGCCGCGACCGCGCTCGACGGGTTGTCGCGATGTCCGAAGACCCTTCCGCCCAAACTGTTTTACGACGAAGAAGGCTGCCGGCTGTTCTATCGCATCACCACTCTGCCGGAATATTATCTGACCCGCACGGAACTTGCGCTGCTGCGGCGGATTGCGCCGGAGATCGCGGCCGGCCTGGAACCGCCCGCCGTTCTGGTCGAGTACGGCGCCAGCGACGAAACCAAGGCGGAACTGCTGCTCGATCAGACGGACAAGCTGGGACGGCTGCGCTTTGCCGCCTATGTGCCGATCGATATCGCGACGGAGGCCCTGGAGCGCATACAGGCACGGATGCAACGACACCGACCGGAACTGGCCGTATGCCCGGTCGGTGCCGATTTCACGACACCTGTGGCATTGCCGCGGCCGGTCGATCGCATGTCCCGGCTTGGCTTCTTCCCCGGTTCGACGATCGGCAATCTCGATCCGCCGGCGGCACGGCAGTTTCTGGCCCGGACCCGCATCACGCTGAGGCATGGCGCACGCATGCTGGTCGGGGTCGATCTGCGCAAGGATCCGGCGATTCTGGTACCGGCCTATGATGACGCGGCCGGGGTAACCGCGTCATTCAATCTCAATCTTCTGGCGCGGCTGAACCGGGATGTCGGGGCGGACTTCGACCTGAACGGTTTCGCCCATCGCGCCATCTGGAACGATGCGGAAAGTCGCATCGAGATGCATCTGGAAAGCCGGCGCGCGCAGAGCGTGCAGATCGATGGGCAAATCGTGCGATTCGTGCGGGGTGAGACGATACACACTGAGAACAGCTACAAATATAGCATCGCCGGGTTTGCTGAATTGGCGGCGGCGGCCGCGTGGCGTGTGTGCGGCGTGTGGACCGATCCGGCGCGGCTGTTTTCGATCCATCTGCTGGCGCCGGACTGAATCGATGCTCAATCTGCCCGCCGGGGGACTCGAACCCCCACGCCACGTGGCCGCGGATTTTAAGTCCGCTGCGTCTGCCATTCCGCCAGGCGGGCGTTGTTTGAGAGCGCGATCAGGCTTTCACGCTCTGGCTGAGGCTCAGGCTGCTTCAAGCCCGCGCGCAATGTCCAGGGCTCGCCTGATCAGGGCCTCGCTCGCCTCTGGCGTGCGGAACGCGCTGTGCGCCGACAGCGTCACGTTGTCCAGCGTGGCCAGCTCATGCCCCGGCGCAAGCGGCTCATGCGCGAACACGTCCAGCGCCGCATGACCGATCCGTCCGCTGCGCAGTCCGGCGATCATCGCTGCCTCGTCGACCAACGCGCCGCGCGCCGTGTTCACCAGAATCGCACCCGGCCGCAACTTCGCCAGCCGCTCCGCCGACAGGAAACCCCTGGTTTCGTCATGCAGCAGCAGATGCACCGATAGCACGTGGCTTTCCGCCAGCAGCGTGTCCAGGTCGACAAACGTCACCCCAGGTGCGCTTTTTGGCGTGCGGTTCCAGGCGAGCACGCGCATGCCGCCGCCGCCGGCAATCCGCGCCACCTCCGACGCGATCCCGCCGAAACCCAGAAGCCCGATCGTCTTGCCGGTAAGCTGCGGGCCTTCCATCCGGGTCCAGGCGCCTGCACGCATGTCACGGTCCATCCGGGCCAGCCCGCGCGCCGCGGCCCACATCAGCGCAATCGCGTGCTCCGCGACGGCGGTATCGCCATAGCCCTTGATGATGTGCACCGTGATCCCGATGGAGGCCAGTTCCTCCGGGTGCATGTAGCTGCGGGCGCCGGTGCCCAGAAAGATGATGTGCTTCACCCCGGTGCAGCGCCGCATCGCGTCGGTCGGCATCTGGCTGTGGTCGTCCAGCACGAAATCATAGCCGGCGCACAGTCCCGGCAGCTCATCCGGCCGCACCTCGGCTCGTTCGCGGACATCTACAGGCGGGTCATCGTCCCGCACCACTCGCTTGAACACGTCGGCCAGATCGTCCACGGCGTCCAGGAACAGGCCCTTCATCGCGCATCTCCGCATTTTCCGACGGACTGTGCGGAACTGGTGGCGGGACTGCAACCTTCGCTTCCCCGACCGGTGGCGATCCCGTAACACATCGCAAGATGTCTCGCGCCCCGATCACCGCGCCCGCCGATCGAGTCCGCTCCGTGCGGCGGCCGATGCCGATCGCGCCGGTGCCGGCGCGCCGCCGCTTCCGCCTGCTGCGGCTTGGGGTCATCGCCGCGATCTGGGGCGTGCTGGCGCTGGCCGTGGTGCTGCTCTGGTTCGCCCGCGATTTGCCACGTCCCGATTCGGCGCTCGATGCCGCGCGCCGCCCCAGCCTGACGCTACAGGACGCCTCGGGTCGCATCTTCGCCAGCTTCGGCGACGTGGTTGGCGAGTCGATGCGGTTGTCCGACCTGCCGCCGTTCGTCCCGGGCGCCGTAGTGGCGATCGAGGACCATCGGTTCTGGCACGAGCCCGGCATCGACCCGGTGGGGATCGCCCGCGCGTTGGTGACCAACGTGATGCACAGGCGTGTGGTGCAGGGCGGTTCGACGATCACGCAACAAGTTGCGAAGAACCTGTTCCTGACCAACGCCCGCACGTTCCGGCGAAAGGTGCAGGAACTGATGCTGACGTTCTGGCTGGAAGCGCATTTCAGCAAGCGGCAGATTCTCGAGATCTGGCTGAACCGCGTCTATTTCGGTGCCGGCGCCTGGGGTATCGATGCCGCGGCGCGGATGTATTTCGGCGTTTCGGCGCGGCATTTGGCGGTATGGCAGGCGGCAGTGATTGCCGGACTGCCGCGGGCGCCGTCGCGGTTCAATCCGCGTGCCGACCCGGATGCGGCGGCGGCGCGCGGCCGGCAGGTGCTGGCGGCAATGGTCGCCAATGGGGACCTGACCGCGGCTCAGGCCGCACAAGCTGCCGCGCGGATTGCCTTCCCCGCAGGTGCGACGATGGAGGCCGGCTGGTTCGCGGACTGGGCTGCCGGGCAGGCGGAGCAAATGCTGCCGCCGGATGAGGACGCGACGTTGCGCACCACACTCGACCCGCGCTTGCAGTCGGTGGCGGAGGCGCGGCTGAGCGCGTTGCTGGCCGGCCCTGGGGCTGCGCACAACGCCAGCCAGGGCGCTGTGGTTGCGCTGGACGCAGCAACCGGCGCAGTGCGGGCGATGGTGGGCGGTCGCAACTATCATGACAGCTCGTTCAACCGGGCGACTTTGGCGCGCCGGCAGCCTGGCTCTGCATTCAAGCCTTTCGTCTGGCTGGCGGCGCTGGAAAAGGATGTGCGACCGGATGACACGGTGCTGGACGCGCCGATCCGGTTGGGTGGATGGAGCCCGCGCGATTTCGAGCCGCATTTCCTGGGCGAGATCAGCGTGGAAGAGGCACTGGCGCTGTCTGTCAACACCGCGGCGGTACGATTGCTGCTGAAAGCGGGCGGGCCACGGGCGGTCGTGGCGGTCGCGGCGCGCTGCGGGATTGCCGACAAGCTGCCGGACAATGCATCGCTGGCGCTGGGCACGGGTGAGGTCGGGTTGCTCGAACTGGCGGCGGCTTATGCGCCGTTCTTCAATGGCGGCCGGCGGATCACGCCGTTCGGACTGGCGTCCATCAACGCCGAAGGCCGCACGGTTGCCGCGACGATCACGCCGCCCGAGCAGGTGGTGGATCCCGATCTGGCGGCGATGATGACGCGCATGCTGGTGGCGGTGGTTGCGCGTGGTACCGGTCGGGATGCGGCTTTGCCGGGGCGCACGGTTGCCGGCAAGACCGGCACGACGCAGGATGCGCGCGATGCGTGGTTCATCGGCTGGACGAACGGTCAGATCATCGGGGTCTGGCTGGGCAATGATGATGGGGCTCCGATGAAGGATGTGATGGGGGGCAGCCTGCCGGCAAAGCTGTTCCATGATATTGCGGGGTCGGTGCGCTGAGTGGGCGTTCAGTCCGAGCGAGACGGCGAGCGAGTTATCCCGCAAACAAAGCCGTGCCGCCGCATTCCCATTTGGATATAACACGCTGGTGACGGCCGCGTCGTGAAGCCGCTGGTATGGATTGCGGGCAGCAAATAAGAGCTGATGACGATGCCGGACGAAGTGTTGGGTTATGCCCTGTATTTGGCGCAGACCGGCTCCAAGCATGAACAAGCCAAGCCCGCCGAGTCCTGTTCAAGCCAAGGACTCAAAACGGGGCACCAGAGGCGAACGGCCAAGCATCGTCGCGCTCGCCGCAGCGAATTGGATCAGTGCGGCGGCGCCAAACAACAGGGGTGCGCTGCCGGCGTGGGTTGGCATGCCGGCAGTTTGCCCCAGATCCCGCAGTGCACCGAAGGCCACCGGAGCAAACGCGTAGCTCGCCTGACTGAAGGCAGTCACGAGAGCAACCACGCGTTGTACATCCGCCGGGGCGAACTCGGCCTGTGCGATCAGTGGCGGCAGTGATGTCACGTTGCCCAACCCCAAACCGAACAACAGGCATCCGAGAAGCAGCAGCGGAACGGAATGACCGGCAGCCAGGATCAGTGCCACCGAACCGCATGCCTGGAGCGTAACGTTCAGCGCCGCGACGACCCGCCGATCGGCGTTCGGGCGCATTATCATCCCGAGAACGGTACGCCCGCCGATCGCACAAGCGGTCGTCAGGCCCATCGTCGCTCCCGCGCCTGCTTCACCGAGGGGCGGCACGAGCAGGGAAAAGAGGTGCGCGATCAATCCAATCTGAGCGAAGAGACCTAGCGAACTCGCGGCCGCCAACGTAGCAAACCGGCGATCACGCCATGCGCGGTCAAGCGGCGTGGCGTGCTCACGGCCTTTCCGAACAGTTGATCCATGGGCATGGTCGACGTCGCCATCGGGCAGAAGTCCCATGCTTGCGGGCGTGCGGGTGAGATAGCGGGTTGCCACCAGCCACAAGATCAGCGTCGCGACGGCGGCGACTACCGCGGCGGCCCACGGGAAGCCCAGAGTGGCGATCAGGGCCACCCACAAGGGTGAAAAGATGACCCCGCCCATGCTCGCGCCATTGAAGGCCATCGACAATGCGGCAGGCCGGCGTCGAACGAACCAGGGCGACACCATCGCGTTAAGGGCGGCGCCACTCGTCATGGCCCATCCTGCGCCGCTGAGCGGCGTTGCCGCAAAGAGCTGCCACGGCTCGCCGGCGAATGCCCAACCAAGCAGACCGAGTGCCGTCAGCACTGCACCCGTGGCGGTGATCGCGGGTATTCCGTACCGGCGGTGCAGTGTGGCAAGGTTGGCGACGATCAAGGCGCCAAGGAGGAAGTGCGTGGTCATTGCTGCCGAAATCAGCGAAATCGGCCAACCGCGCGAGTTGTGCAGTGTCTCGAGGAAAATGGGCGGGCCATAGAATCCGATGCCCCAGGCGAAAATGGCAACCGTGAACGCAGCACCCACCACATGCCATCCGAAGAACATCCGCCTGGAAACCGTTTCTTGTGCAAATGGCATCGTGTGACCCTCCACGAAGACTATCGCTGATTGTCGGTACAGCGTCCTGTGCTGTCGCTTCGGCTGCCGCCGAAGCGATCTGCTTGCGAAGCAAGCGCGATCTCTCCACTCGCGCCGCGTATGCAACCAGATATAGGATAGGCCGTTGCCGCCGTACTCGCCGGAATCGGACGCCGTCCCCGGCCGCTTGGCGCAGAAGGAGAGCGCCTATGCTCGACATAGAGGAATGCGAACGAGCACGGATTGCCCGTGATCCCGCGTATGATGGGCGGTTCTTCACCGGAGTCCGCACGACAGGCGTCTACTGCCGGCCGGTCTGTCCGGTGCGGCCTGCACGCGCCGGCAATGTGCGCTTCTATCCCTCCGCTGCCGCGGCGGAGGCTGCGGGATTCCGGCCGTGCTTGCGTTGCCGACCGGAAACGGCGCCATTTTGTGCAGCCTGGAATGGCTCCTTGACCACAGCCCAGCGTGGGTTGCGACTGATCGAAGAAGGCGCCCTCGATGCTGAGGCTGGGTCGGTGGACATCCTGGCAGACCGGCTTGGCGTCGGTTCTCGACATCTTGCGCGTCTATTTGCCCGTCACCTCGGCGCCAGTCCGGGTCAGGTAGCCCGAACGTTGCGCGTGCAACGGGCCAAGCGACTGCTCGACACCACCGACCTACCCATGTCCGAGATTGCCTTGCGGGCAGGGTTCGGGAGCTTGCGTCGATTCAACGCCGTGTTCGCCGAGGTATATCGCAGACCGCCGACTGACATTCGCAGGAGCCGCGGCCCAAGACCGGAGCGTGCTCACACAGGAGATGAGATTGAACAAATCGACGATCCGCCGCGACGCGGTGCTGCATCGGGCGCTCGCGCTGATGGAAAAGATCCCCTTCGTGGACGGGCACAACGACCTGCCCTGGGTGATTCGCAACGATCCGATCGCGAAGGGCGACGTGATCGCTTATGATCTGACGCGCGAGCATCAGGATGGCGACACTGATATTCCGCGACTGCTGGCCGGACGCGTTGGTGCGCAGATCTGGGCGGCCTTCATCCCCAGCGACATCGATCACCCGGCGCGGGCGACGCTTGAACAGATCGACGTGATTCTGCGCATGCATGAGGCGCATCCGGACGTGTTCCTGCCCGCCACCAAGGCCGCTGACATTCGGCGTGCTAAGCGGATTGGGAAGATCGCGTCGATCATCGCGGTGGAAGGCGGCGTCGGGCTGGAGAACAGCCTTTCACCATTGCGCGTCTGGCACGCTGCCGGTGCGCGACTGATGACGCTGTGCCATAGCGGCACGCTCGATTGGGTGGATTCGGCGACCGACGAACCCCGCCACGGTGGGTTGACCGCGTTCGGACGGGCGGTGGTGCAGGAACTGAACCGCCTCGGCATGATCGTCGATTGCGCCCATGTCTCGCCCGAGGTGATGCGCCAGGTGCTGGAGATCAGCACTGCGCCGATCGTGTTTTCGCATTCAAATGCGCGCGCCATCTGCGACCATGTGCGCAATGTGCCGGACGACGTGCTGGCCCAGCTTCGCACCAACAACGGCATGGTGATGGCGACGTTCATCCCCGATTTCGTCAACGAGCAGGTCCGCCAATGGATGATCCCGGTACGTGAGGCGCTGAAGAACGATTTCGGTCACAGTCGGGTTGCAATCATGGAGGCGCGAGAACGCGAAACCGGGCCACGCCCGCGCGCAACGCTCGGTGACGTGGCCGATATGATCGAGCGCCTGGTCGAACGAATCGGACTGACACGCATCGGTATCGGGTCGGACTTTTTCGGTGTGCCAACCACGCCGGTCGGTCTGGAAGACGCGAGCCGGTTCCCGCACCTGCTCGCTGAATTGTTTGTGCGCGGCTGGTCCGAACAGGCGGTGGCGGGACTCGCCGGACTGAACTTCTTGCGCGTGTCTCGAGCGGTGGAGGCGGAAGGCAAGCGGCTGCGCCGAAGCGAGCGGCCGATTGTCGGCAGGGCGGAGGACCTCGACCCGCCCACATCCGAAAGTGCGACTGCCGAA
Organism: Acetobacteraceae bacterium; assembly: GCA_035475215.1. Lineage (GTDB taxonomy): Bacteria > Pseudomonadota > Alphaproteobacteria > Acetobacterales > Acetobacteraceae > DATDIC01. Next base: position 10,078 of record DATIMO010000499.1, read on the forward strand.
CCGCTCAGCGAGCGAGCCATGACGGTGGTCCAGGAGCCGGCGAGCGGGGCGTAGACCCTGATTGCTTCAAGTTGAAGCAATCCGGGCCGGAGGGCCGGCCATTACGTCTCGGTGTGCCACAAAAAACGTAGATGCCCGGGACAAGCCCACAGCTGTCCGGTTAAATTCATGCCCATTGCAGCACGGCCTGGCGGTGTCTGGTTCGGGCGGCGGCTCTGGTCCGGGCTGCAGCATCTCAGCGAGGGTCTTGCAGTGCATGAGATT
>DATIMO010000500.1:0-2927 GCA_035475215.1 Acetobacteraceae bacterium
CGATTCGGCTAAATCATCAGGTAATATCCGGTGGCGATCGACGGACAAAGAAGGTTGGGTGTGAAACCCGGACACGCCGGATCGCCTGGAAACCCTGGTGTTTCGAACACCAGGGCTAAACGTGCCCGGCTGCGCAAGCCCCAATCAGAACACGCCGCTCGTCCCCAGGTGGCTGCTTAGGTTGGGAACCGGCACACCATCGATCGTCGCAGTCAGCCTGGTGGGAGCGGCGGCATTTAAGCTGGCGATCAGCTGATTCTCCAGTGGCACAGCAAATTGAACGGTTGAGAAATTGACCGGGAGGACCAACAATAGCTTGCCGGCTGCAACCGAAAAGGATCGAGTGGCCGTCCCGCTGGAAGTCCCCGCGACGTAAGACACCTTCCCATGGTTGTTCTGATGACCAAGTTCGCCATTCGTATCGAACGGGTCGCCGCTTGTCGCCCAGTCACCGACCGACTGCCCATTGACAATCGAATGCGGTGGAAGAGACACATCGGGGTGGCCGGCGCGTACGGCGTGGCCAACGCCAGGACGCTGGCAACGGTGAGAGCGCATTTGGTTCGGCTTGACATTTTCTTCGTCCCCCCTGTGCAGCGGGCGAACCGCCCCTCAACTCATGCACTTATGGTGTGCGCTCGGCGAAGGTCATGGTGCAGGGGCCATTTCCGAATACCCCGCGATCATGGGGTTTCTCGGATATCCTTGCGAAAGAGACCCCTTTCGCCCACTCGGCCTGCTGAGTTCTCTGGCCCTACGTCACATTCTGCTGGAACAGGACGCCGTTGCGGTCGGGGTCTATTCGCGCGAAGCCGGACGCTGGGTCCGCTCGACACTCATCGGCAACGGCGTTCTGAGCCTGCCGGAAATCGGGGCCGAGATGCCGCTTGGCGAAGCCTATGCGGGACTTGAGCCTGGCGAAGCCAGCACCTGAAGCGGCGGCGCTGATCCGCGATCGCGCGCTGGCCCTGGGCTTCGACGCGGTCGGTTTCTGTCGAGCCGATCTAGGGCCCGAGGCGCGTGAGCGGCTGGCGGCGTTCCTGTCTGCCGGGCAGCACGGCGACATGGGCTGGCTCGCCGCGCGCGCGGATCAACGCGGGCACCCGCGGGCACTGTGGCCGGAGGCGCGCAGCGTGATTGCGCTGGGTCTGTCTTACGCGCCGGCCGACGACCCGATGGCACCGCTGCAGCATCGCGATCGCGGCACGATATCGGTGTATGCGCGACATCGCGACTACCACGACGTGGTCAAGGGCATGCTGAAGACTCTGGCGCAATTCATTGTTTCGCGTTTCGGACCAGCGGTGAAGGTGTTCGTCGATACCGCGCCGGTCATGGAGAAACCGTTGGCCGCAGCGGCCGGGCTGGGTTGGCAGGGCAAACACACCAATCTCGTCTCCCGTCAGCACGGGTCCTGGCTGTTCCTGGGCGAGATCTACACCACGCTCGATCTGCCGCCGGATGCTCCGCATGCCGATCGATGCGGCACCTGCTCGCGCTGCCTTGCCGTGTGCCCGACCAATGCGTTTCCGGCAGCGTATCGGCTCGACGCAACGCGCTGCATTTCGTATCTGACCATCGAGCACCACGGGCCGATCCCGCATGAGTTGCGGCCGTTGATGGGCAACCGCATCTACGGCTGCGACGATTGCCTGGCGGTGTGTCCGTGGAACCGGTTTGCTCGCGCCACGCCACACGCCAAGCTGCAGGCGCGGGACGAACTGACCGCGCCGCGCCTGGCCACGCTGGCGGCTTTGGACGATGCTGCGTTCAGGGTGATGTTCGCCGGCTCGCCGGTCAAACGCATCGGCCGTAACCGGTTCGTACGGAACGTTCTGACCGCGATCGGCAATTCCGGCCGGCCGGAGTTGCGCGCCAGCGCCGAACGACTGATCGGCGACGCCGATCCAGTGGTCGCCGAGGCGGCTGCATGGGCGCTGGAACGCCTTGCCCCAGCGGCATGACAAGGCGCGGCATGACAACGCGCGGCATGACAACGCGGTGACGCACCTCAAACGAGGCGGCCTGACCAGGCGCAGCTTCTCGCTGGCCCGCCATCGTACCAGCGTGGCACTGGAGGATGAATTCTGGTCGGCGCTGCTGCACATCGCGGCCGTACGGAACCAGACCCTCTCGGCCCTGGTGGCGACGGCCGATGCGGAACGGAACCCTGGCCAGCCGCTGGCCTCCGCGTTGCGGATTCTGGCGTTGCGCGCGTTCTGTCCGTCACTGTCGCCGGAACAGCATTAACCGCCTGATAAGAACACCGCCGCACTCTGGAGCATGGTGACGATCACCCCAAGCGAGACAAACAATGCTTCACGTGCTGCCTGACGACCGCCGGAACACCGACAGGTTGAGTCCGCTGATGCTGTCGGACCGCCTGATCGCCCTGGCGCAGCAGGCCGACAATTCCGGATTCGTCCATATAGCCGAACAACTGCTCCGGGTGGCCTGCGCCGTGTTCGAAACCGGCCCCTCTCGGAGCGAGTATCGGCGCTGAAACCGATCGCGATCAGAGCGCGAGGTCCAGGATCAGCGGCGCGTGGTCAGAGATGCCGCTGATCCGATCCTCGTGCGCATAGCGGATACCTTCGATGCAGCCGATCAAAGGGCCGGAACAGAAGACGTGATCGATCCGAAACCCGTTGCCGCGTGTGCTGAACCAGGAGAATTCGCGGCCATCGGGGTACGATCGCCGCCAGGCATCGATGAACCCGATTGCCTCCATCGCATCCATGAAATGGGCCGTGACGTCGCTCGCACCGGTTTCATCAAGGTAGGCGCGGCAAGTGTTGAAATCGCCGAGCGCAATGGCAGGTCGGTCCGCGCAAAGCGATAGCGCATGGATCAGGGCCTGCCAGTAGGGTACCTTCTTCAACAGGTTCGGCACATAGACGCCGGTCAGGGTGAACCCGGGGAACTCG
>DATIMO010000501.1:0-3826 GCA_035475215.1 Acetobacteraceae bacterium
TATCCGCCACGATCGGGATCGGGCGGCCGACCAGCGGCAGGATGGCGTGCTTGCCAATCAGTCGGCCGTAAACCGGGTGATCGGGGTGAACGGCCACGGCGGTGTCGCCCAGCATCGTCTCGGGGCGGGTCGTGGCGACGATGATGAACTGACCGGGTTCGCCCTCGATCGGGTAGCGGAGATACCAGAGCGAGCCCTTGATCTCGCGATTCTCGACCTCGAGGTCCGATATCGCCGTCTGCAGCTTGGGGTCCCAGTTCACCAGGCGGCGGTCGCGGTAGATCAAGCCCTGGCGGTAAAGCGTGACGAAGGCCTCCCGGACCGCGGCCGAAAGCCCCTCGTCCATGGTGAACCGCTCACGCGCCCAATCCAGCGATGCACCCAGCCGGCGAAGCTGCCGGGTTATCGTGCCGCCGGATTCGGCCTTCCATTGCCAGACCCGCGCGATGAATGCGTCACGTCCCAAGGAACGCCGGTCCTGGTTCCCGCCGCTTTCGGCCAGCAATCGCTCGACCACCATCTGCGTCGCGATCCCGGCATGGTCCGTGCCCGGCTGCCACAACACGTCGCGGCCCTGCATTCGGCGCCAACGCACCAGGGCATCCTGCACCGTGAAGGTCAGCGCGTGACCCATGTGCAGGCTGCCGGTCACGTTGGGTGGCGGAATCATGATCGTGAACGGCCGCGCCTCGGAGTCAGGATCGCAGGCAAAGGCGCCCGACTGCTCCCACCCTTCGTACAGGCGGGGCTCGATCTCGGCGGGGGTGTAAGTCTTATCCAACATGGCACGGTCTCGCTGTCGCGGCGTCTGGCAGAACGCCGCGAAGACCGGCGGCGTCAGAATTATCTAGGGAACAGCGCGCCCGACGACGCGCTCGATCTCGGCACGGACCAGCCGCTCAACCAGTGGGGGCAGGTTGGTGTCGAGCCATTCCTTCATCAAAGGCCGCAGCTCCGCACGCACCAGGTCCTCGATCGTCGGGCCGCCGCTGTACACCTGTGTCGCCCGGTCCGCGGCGAGAGTGCGGACAAGATTGCCGACCGAACTCGCCGCGGCCGCCGCCGCTGCGGGCGCGACCAGCACGGAGGCGGGCGCCGGTACCGGCGGTGTGGGAGGGGCCGGGTGGCTGTCGGCATCGTGCGGTTCGGGGACCATCATCGAGGAGTCCAACACCAACACATCATCGCTGGCAACCTGTTGCGCTGCACGAGACGTATCCGGCTGCGCTTCTTCCTCGCTCAGGATGCGCCGGATCGAAGCGAGGATATCCTCCATCGACGGATCATCGGCTGATTGCGCCGCAGATTCGGGCTTTGGTGTACCACTCATGGACTGCTCCTGGTCGGACGCGGCGATAATGGCGGGACATACAGTGTTTCGTCGTCAGGTACGCCAATTCCGACCCATTTGTTCTTCACGCGGTTATAATAGGCGGTTTCGTCATACAACGGCACTGGCAAATTGAGATCACGCGCGGTCAATCGCCCGACCGCGGAGGCAACGGCGTAGGATGCCGTCACCAAATTCGCCAGATTTTGTACCAGGTTCACCTGCGACTGCAACAACGTTTGCTGCGCGTTCAGCACATCCAGCGTGGTGCGGGTGCCGACCAGATGCTCACGCTCCACGCCGACCAGAGCGATCTGATTGGCGCGGATCGCGGTCCGTGTGCTGTCGGCCGCGGCGCGTGCTGCCGCCAGTGTGTCCCAAGCGTTCACCGCATTCTGCACTGCGGTGCGCTGGGCGTCGCCGACCAGCTGCGACTGCTGCTGCTGGGTCTGTCGAGCCTGGCGAACGGCCGAATACTCGGCCCCGCCCTGATACAGCGGCACCGACACTTGCACCACCGCCTGATAACCGTTGGCAGCCGAACTGCGCGCCGCGCTGTTATTCGACTGAAAGACCTGCGCCTGCAGGCTGACCTGCGGCAACAGTGATGCGAACGCCGCCTCGACCGCGTTCTTCGCGGCGGCATTGTTGAACTGCGCCGCGATCACCGCGGGATTGTTCGCTGCGGCCAGGGCACTGGCGTCCTGCTGGCTGCGGACCGGCAGCTTCAACGGTTGCGGCTCGACCAGATCTGGCGGGGCTTCGTAGCCGATCACCTGCACATAGGTGCCGCGCGAGGTCTGCAGATTGCCCTGAGCGGTCTCCTGCTGAGCGACCGCCGTAGCGAGTGCCGCCTCGGCCTGCGCTACGTCCGTCCGGGTGACCTCGCCCACCCGAAACTGATCGTTTGTTGCCTGAAGCTGCTGACGCAGCACCTGTTCATTGTTGATGCTGAGGGCCAGCAACTGCTGCGCCTGGATCACGCCGACATAGGCATTCACGGCATTGGCGAAGCTGGTTTCTTCCTGTGCCATCAGATTGGCGCGCTCGGCCATGACCAGGTCGGTTGCGCGATTGACGTTGGCCCGGGTCTTGCCCCCGGTATAGAGCGGCTGCGTCACTGTCGCCTGCGCGGTGGCGATGTCGCGGTCCGTCTTGAGCTTCTCCCAGCCGCCAATACTGGAAAGGAACTGCCGATTGAGACCGTCGCCATATCCCGCGGTCCCAGCGACGATGACGGTCGGCTTCCAGCCAGCAAGCGCCTGAGGCACGTTTTCGTCTGTGGCACGAAGCTTGGCCCGCTCGGCCTGCAATGCCGGCTGGTTCATGTAGGTGGCGGCCAGCGCCTCGGACAGAGTGCGCGGCACGGTGGTCGGTTTCGCGGCGACGGCGGTTCGGGCCGCGGGCTTCGGACCTTGGGCCGACGCAGATCCGGCGACAAGCAGCAACGCTGCGCCGATCCGAAGCTTTCCGCAGAAAACAGCCTGACGCACAGCCATGCCGCGCTCCTGTTGCGTTAAAGCCAACGCTACCCTGATGTGCCACAGTCCTGTCCGGCTCGCCAAGCGCCGCGTTGCCCCGATCCGATCCCGCCAGGACTTTGGTAAACAAAAGAACCCGGATTTTTAGAAAACGAATCCCGGCTTGGGCATCAGCGACGGGATTGGCGGCGATGCACAGTCGAACATCGGATGGGCGCTCAGCCCCTCCGGCGTCGGCTCGGCGAGAAGGGCCTGACCGACGCCGCGGGCATCGTAACGTATCGTCGCCAGGCGGCCCCCGTCGGCTCGGAGCTGTCCGGCCAGTGCGGCGGGGATCCGATGGACCGCGCCTTCCAGCAGGATCATGTCGTAAGGAGTTCCGGCGGGCCATCCACCAGCGAGCGGGCCGAATACTAGAGTAACGGAGGGGGCCACCTGTTCCAGTGCCGGTTCGGCCAGCGCCTGCAATCGCCGGTTTTCTTCCAGCGCCGTAACCCGCACTCCGCAGGCCGCGAGCAACGCGGCGCCGTAGCCCACGCCGGCGGCAACGACCAGTGCTCGGTCGCCGGCGGAGGGCGCCAGAAGCTGCACCAGCCGGGCGATGACCATCGGTTCGAGCAGGACGCGGCCATCTCCGAGCGGCACGTCCTCATCGATGTAGGCGAACGGCCGCAGGGAAGCAGGCAGGAAGAGCTCGCGCGGAATGTCGCGCATTGCGGCAATGATGCGCGGATCGGTCACCTTGTTGGGGCGAACCTGGCTATCCACCATGCGGTTCCGGGCGTCAGCGAAATCGAAGGCGGTCGTGTCCATATCGGATTGGCATCCAGGTCAGGCGCGGGCTTATAGCCTCTTTGCTCGGCGTCTCAAAATGGCATTCGGCCGATGAATAGGGCTGTCACGGAGTTCGTTCAGGACTCCCGGAAGGCCAGCAAGGCTTGACCAGGGGTGTGGGCACGCACGATATACCGGATCGCTCGGGGGTCCGGTGGCAGAGTGGTGATGCAGCGGACTG
>DATIMO010000502.1:0-3242 GCA_035475215.1 Acetobacteraceae bacterium
CACCAGCGCCAGCACCGGCACGGCGATCAGCAGGCGCCTGATGGTAAAGCGCAGCAACCCGCCCGCCTATCCCTCCAGCCAGACCCCCCACAGGCGGGGAATGCGATACGGCGCGAAGTTCTTGATGCGCGACGAAACCACCTGGAACATCCCGTAATTCCCCAGCGCCATCGTCACCGCATCCTGATACATGTGCGTCTGGAACTGCGCGAAGATCTCCTTGCGCTTGTTCATGTCCAGTTCCGCCAGCAGATCGGCGTACTGCTTGTCGATCACCGGGTCGTCCTTGATCTGGGAAATCCCGTTGGTCCAGATGCTCATCAGCTTGGCCGGCCCCTCATATGGCTCGATCCCCAGGCCGTGGGTCCAGAAGTGCCATCCGTTCGGTTTGAAACCCATGGTGGAAACTGTCGGCCAGTCAGACACCTTCACCTCGATCTTGATGCCGATTTGGCCGAGCTGTTCCTTGATATCGGTCGCCGTATCCATGTCCGGGCGCGTATTGTCGGTGATGAAGGTCAGCATCTCGCCCTTGTACGAACTCTTCGCCAGCAGGCCCTTCGCCTTCTCCGGATCGTTCAGATTGTACAGCTCGGTCCCTGCCTTCGAGTAATACGGGGAATACCCATACAGCAGTCCGCCATCCAGTTTGTAGATGTCCGGGAACGCGATCGCCAACGTCTCTTCCATGTTCAGACACGCGGCCACCGCACGGCGGAAATTCACATCATCGCACGGCGCCTGCGCATGGTTGAACTTGGCGAGCTGGATGCCGAACGGCAGCAGCTTCAGCACCTGAACTTTGCTGTTGCCCGCCAGTTTCTTCGCCGTCGGTCCGTCCGTCGTTTCATTGATCAGCACTTCACCGGTCTCGATCGCGGCGCTACGGGCGCCGGATTCCGGCATGAACCGGAACACCGCGCGGTCAATGAAAACCTCCTTGTGGCCGGCAAAACCGTCCCGCTTCGAGTAATTCGGGTTAGGCACGTAATCACCGAACCGTTCCAGCGTCGCGTGGCTGTCCGGCGCGTATTCGACGAACTTCATCGGGCCTGTACCGATGAACTTGAAATCCTTCGGGTCCTTGCGCGCCTCCTCCGCCGGATAGATCGCCAGCGGCGTGCCCGGCGAAGACAGCGTATCCAGGAAGTTCGACTGCACCTTCTTCAGCCGGACCGTTACTTCCAGCGGCCCCGATGCTTCGATCTTGTCCACGCCGTTCAGCAGCACCGCCGCCAGCCCGATCTTGCGATATCGTTCCAACGACGCAGCAACATCGCCCGAGTCCATGGTCTTGCCATTGTGGAACTTCACGCCGGGGCGCAGCGTAAAGACATAGGTCATCCCGTCCTTGGATATCTCCCCGCTCTGCGCCAGGTCCGGCACAACCCCGGCATGCTCGTCACGCGCATAGAGCGTTTCGTACATGTGCAAGTTTATGTCGCGCGCAACCTGCGCAGAGGTTAGCTGGGCATCGAGCGAAGGCGGGGCCTGCACCAGCGCCACTGTGATAGTGCCCCCGCGCTTCGGCGCCTGCGCCACGGCCCGACCGGGTCCCGTCGCCAGCGACGCCGTCAGCCCCGCGGTTCCGGCAAGCAATCCACGCCGTGTCCAGCCGTTCATGTCGTCAACCCCCCTTTGGCACTTTGCGGCGCACACCTGCAACCTGCATTGCCCGGCATGGTAATCGCGTCCCTGTCTTCGTCAACCGCGCCGCCACCTGTATGATCAGCTTCGCAAACCGGACGCCACCAATGAAGATCACCGACGTCGAACCCATCCTGTTGCGCGGCGAAACCACGTACCGCGCAACCGCCGGCGCCGAAGAAGCCACGGACAACGGCGACTGGCAATTGCTGGTGCGCATTGGCACCGACGAAGGGCTGACCGGCTGGGCCGATGCTGAAACGCTTGCCCCCGCCGCGGTGGCGATCATCGCCGGGCATGGCATGTCGGTGCTGGGTTTCCGCACGTTGCGCGAATTGCTGCTGGGCGAGAACCCGCTGGATGTAGAACGGCTCTGGGACAAGCTCTACATCGGCAGCGCCTATTACGGCCGGCGAGGCATTGCCATGCAGTGCATCTCGGCAATCGACAACTGTCTGTGGTCGATCCGCGCGCAGGCGGCGGGGCTGTCGCTGGCACGCCTGCTCGGGGGACGCAGACGCGACCGCATCACCGCCTACGCCTCGACCTTGTTCCGCGAAACCCCGGAAGGAATGCAGGCAGCCGCTCAAGGTTATATTGAACGCGGCTTTCGCGCGGTAAAATTCGGCTGGGGTGTATTCGGCGAAGACCCCGGCCGCGACCGCGAGTTGGTCGCCGCGGCCCGCGCTACACTCGGCCCGGACCGCCACCTGCTGGTTGATCCCGGCTGGTATCCCGCCGGCTGGAAGCAACCAGGGCAGATGCGCAGCCGCCGCGAAGCCGAAGCCTTGTGCAACTGGTTGGCGGACTACAACGTCGGCTGGGTGGAAGATTTCATCCATCCCGAACGCTTCGACGAATACGCCACTATCCGCGCCCGCAGCCCCGTCCCCATCGCGGCCGGCGAGCAGGTCGCCACCATCTGGGACTTCGATCGTTTCATCAGGGAAGGCTGTGTCGATGTCATCCAGCCCGATCTGTCCCGTTGCGGCGGCGTTTCCGTGGCAACAAAAGTGGTGGCCATGGCGGAAGCTGCCGGCATCGATCTGGTGCCCCACTCCTGGCTGACCCATCTGCTGACCGGTTACAGCTTGCAGCTTATCGCCACCCTGCCCCGCGCCCGCTTTGTCGAATTCAACGTGAGCCAAAGCCCGCTCACTCGTGGTATTGCCCGGGCCGACTTCGATCTCGCCCCGGACGGCACCGTACCGATCCCCGACACGCCAGGTATCGGCGTTGAGGTCGATCTGGATTTCATCAGCCAGCACCGGGTGAACTGACCATGCAACGGGAAATCGTCCGGCCGGACGGGCTCGATCTCGAATCCCCCGGCCGGCGCGACTATTACGTCGCGCTGGAGCATGATTCGATCTGGGGCGACCACCTGATCCCGCTCACCGTCATGGTCGGCACGCGCGCCAGCGCGGGGCAGGGGCTGGTCTGCTTCGGCTCCAACCACGGCAACGAGTATGAAGGACCGGTCACCATCCGCCATCTGCTGCGCGACATCGATCCAGCCAACGTTCTTGGCCGCATCATTCTCGTGCCGGTATTGAATGTCGCCGCCTTCCGCGTCGGTACGCGTGACAGTTCCG
>DATIMO010000503.1:0-11900 GCA_035475215.1 Acetobacteraceae bacterium
CGACATATTTGCGCAGCTCCATCGTGCCATTTGTGCCGAGGACGAACAGGCGTCCGTCGCCCCAGGTCGGCAGGCCATCAGCGGTGAACCAATCGACCCGCAGGTAGCCGCGCGCGCTATCGGTCTGCAGGGTGATTTCCCCAAAATCTTCGAAATCCGGATCGGTGCCGAATTCGCCGACCGTGCTGCTGACGATGCTGGCATCCGCGGCGCCGGTGAAGGCCAGGAACTGATCGATCTGATGGCTGGCGATATCGTTCAGGATGCCACCATACGCCGCGCGATCGAAGAACCATGCCGGCCGCAGCGCGCGATTCAGCCGATGCGGACCCAGTCCAACAGTCTGCACCACCCGGCCGATGCCGCCGACCCGCACGATCTCCAACGCCTTCAGGGTGGACGGCGTCAGGAGGCGTTCGGAAAAGCACACAGACCAGATGCGGCCAGTATCGGCAACGGTCTGCTGGATGGCGGCAAGCTGATCCGCCGTGGTGACCGCCGGCTTATCGACCAGCACGTCCTTGCCGCGTCGCATCGCCTCGATGGCCAGTGCGGCGCGGTCGCGCGGCACCGCGGCAGTGACGATGAAGGCAATCGCCGGATCCGCGAGCAGACGGTCGCGCCCGACAGCCGGCACCTGCGGAAACCGTTTCTGGAACCCGGCGAGTACGCGCGGATCGGTGGTTTCCGGATCATGGCCGACGCAGTCCTGCCCGGCGGCGATCAGCCCTTCGACAAGGTCGTAGATGTGCCGATGATCCAGCCCGATCGCCGCAAAGCGTGCCATGCCGGCTTCTCCCCGTTCTCCGTCGGAGCCTGTGGCGGCCCTGGAGAGTGGTCAAGCCGCAATCCACGTTCGGCGAGGCCCGAGCCGAGGGGTGGGACACTCGCCGCCCGAACAGCATCCGGCGGAACAGCCAGCGAGTTATGGATAGGTCAACAGCAGATATCCTGCCGCGCAAAGCGAGGCAGGATATCGCTAGATGGGCAGGTTGGACGGCTTCTCCCCCCGAGCCTCACCCCGCTACGTCCATCAGCACCAGTTCCGACGGCTCCGTCGCCGTGATGGCCAGCACGGTTTCGTTAGCAACCATCGCGCCGTCGCGCGTTCCGACCGCGACGCCATTCACCGTGACTGCGCCTGTTGCCGGCACCAGATACCCGACCCGTCCGGCCGCCATCGGCACGTGCACCGTCTGTCCCGCCGACAGTGTCCCTGCCAGAAGCGCCGCATCGGCATACAGCGGCAAAGCCGCGCCGCCAGCATCCTGCGCCCGCCCGCTCGCCAGCACCTCCAGCCCGCCGCCAGCCGCTTTCGGAAACCGCCGCATATCCCAACCCGGCGCCACACCATGCTGGTCCGGCAGGACCCAGATCTGAAACAGCCGGGTCGGTGCACTCTCCCGGTTGTTTTCGGCGTGAACGATGCCGGTCCCCGCATGCATCACCTGCACGTCCCCGGCTTCCGTGCGACCCTCGTTCCCCAGGCTGTCGCGATGGGTGATGGCACCCTGGCGGACATAGGTGATGATCTCCATCTCCTTGTGCGGATGCGGGTCGAACCCGGTTCCGGGCGCAATCTCGTCGTCGTTCCAGACGCGTAGCTTGCCCACGCCCATGCGCGACGGATCATGATAGTTGCCGAAACTGAAGTGATGCCGGGCGTTCAGCCAATCGTTGCGGAACCGCCCTAGCTCGGCAAACGGCCGAACTTCGATCATTGCTGTACTCCCATGCTGGAGCGTGATCGCGTGAGGCGGAATCGCCCGAACCGTGTGAATCACGCTCGAAAAGTTATACCATTCGATATCGAATGATTGGGCTGGCAGTTAGTGAGGGTCGTGCGTTTCTGCAAGAGGCTCCGGCCCGGTGGGGGCCACGCCAAGCTTACGCAGCAGATCTCCCAGTGCCGCCAGTTCTCCGGCATCCAGCCCGCTCATCGCCGCGCCGATCGACCGTGCATGGCGCGGAAACAGCGCCTCTATCCCGCGCCGGCCTTCCGTCGTCAGTTCCACCCGAACAGCGCGCCGGTCCCCCGGTTTGCGGCTGCGAACCACCAGCCCACGACGCTCCAGCTTGTCGATCACGTCGGTCATGTTGCCGGCGCTGGTCAGCACCTTGCGGCCCAGTTCGCGCTGCGTCAGCGGGCCTTTGTGCAAGATCGCTTCCAGCACGCCGAGTTGGGTGAGCGTGAGACCGGCAGAAGCCAGACTCGGTTCCAGGCGGGTCACCACCGCTTTGGCAGCGCGAAGCAGCTTCACGTAAGTCCGCAGCGCCTCGATGACCGCCGGATCTTCGACACCGAACGGGCGTGTGATCAAAACGACCGCCGGCGGTTACCGGTTCATCATCACCGGCAACGCAGCATTCTCCAGCACGTGACGGGTCACGCCGCCGAGAATAAGCTGACGCAGCCGGGAATGCGAATACGCGCCCATGGCCAGCAGATCGCAGCCGAAATCGCGCGCGGCGCCCAACAGGCCGGCGGCAACCACTCCGTTCACGGCCTTGAACATCATGATTTCCGCATGAACGCCGTGCAGCGCCAGATATGCGGCAAGTTCCGGCGCTGCCGGCCCGCGCCGCTGGTATCCGTCCGCCGACAGGATGCGAACAGCCTCCGCCCGTTCCAGCCAGGGCAGCACGCCGGCAACTGCCGAGGCGGATTCCGCCGTGCCATTCCATCCCAGGCAGATGCGGGTGCCGATTGTGGACGGGGCAACTTGGGGAGAAAGCAGCACCGGGCGGCCCGAGTCGAACAGCACCGCGTGCAATGCATCGGACGACGAGACGTCCTCGCCGGCCTCAGGATGCGGCACGACGGTGAGATCGGCCAGACGGGCCTGCTGCGCGACCAGATCCTCCTCACGGCCGGTGACCGAGGCGAAGCTGGCGCTCGGGCCGTGGGCGAGGCCGCGCGGATCGCCCAACGCGATGTCCTGCTGGGCGACAAAGCGATCGAACATGGCGCGCACCGCATACGCGCGTTCGCTACTTTCCCGTTCGGTTGCCGACATCATCTCTTCGATCATCGCACCGGACAGCCCTTCCCCGGCAAGGGGTGCGACGTCGCGGCTATCGACCCGCACATGCAGCGCCATGACGTGGGCGTTCCACACGCGGGCGATCATCAATGCGGTCGCCAACGCTGCCTCTCCGGCGGCAGTGCCGGTCAGCGGCAGCAGCAGCTTGCGAATTGCCATGGCCTGCCTCCTGTAGGTTTGCCGGTCTGCATTGCGTTTCTAGCACGGCTGCCTGGGCAACGACAGCACCGCGCGAACAAGATCGGCGGTACGGGTCAGCAGTGCCGGATCGGTGGCGTCGAGCCTGTGCCAGGTGGGCGGCGGAATGGTGGGCGCCTGCGCCGAGGCGCGCAGTACGGCCGGCGTGGCGTCCGAGGCGTCCCCGCTGCGCGCGGCGATACGGGCCTCCAGGACCGGCACCGGCGCATCGAGCCAGATGCCCACGAATGGCACCTGGGCCGCCCGTGCTGCGGCGGCGATCGCATGGCGGTGCGCCGGGTCGATGAAGGTGGCGTCGGCGATCACGGCGTGACCACCGGCCGTGACCTGGCCAGCCGCCTCCGCCATGCTGGCGAAGACCGCGGCACTGGCCGCGTCGGTGTAGGCGTAGGCCGGCAGGTGTTGCTCGGGCGCGGCGCCGTGCAAGCGTTTCCGGATCTCGTCGCTGCGCAGGATCAGGGCGCCGGGCGCGCGCCCAAGCGATGGTGCCAGAGCCCGCGCCAAGGTGGATTTGCCACTGCCCTGGAGCCCGCCGATCGCCGCCACGATCGGCGGCGCGGGACGCAGGTAACTCAGTGCAGCATCGAAATACTGGCGCGAGAGGTCCGGGTGGCCGCGTGTGGCCCGCACATGCGCCAGCACCATGGCGCGTTGGGAGAGGTACGGCGGCAGAGCGCGCGTGAAATCGGCATCGCCGCGCCGGGCGACATAACGGTTCAGGACCCGATTGGCCGCCGCGCGACCGACCCGCTGATCCAGATCCATCAGCAGGAAGGCAACGTCGTAGCCGAGATCGATGCTGGCCATGCGCTCGTCGAACTCGAGGGCATCGAACGGAACCGGCTTGCCGCGCCAGAGACAAACATTCCCGAGATGCAGATCGCCATGGGCGCGGCGGACGAAGCCGGCGCGGGCGCGCCCGGTCTGCCACTCGGCCAGTGCGTCAAGCATGGCCTGCACCGAGTTTTCCCAATCGGCGACCGCGGCTTCCGGCAGCCCAGCATGGCGTGCCGATCGTGCATTGCCGTTGGTTACCGCGCGCATAGACTGGCTGATATCGACCTGAGCCAGCGCGCAATGGGCGTGATAGCTGGCGACCGCATCGGCAAGCGCATCGAGCGTGGGCGGGTCGAGCCGCCCGGCCGCTGCCATCGCGTCGAGGAAATCATCGGCCGCTACGCGCGCCATACGCAGCACCCAGTCGATTGCTGCAGGCGGTTCGGCTGATCCGGTATCGCCGAACACCACCGCGCCGTCGGCGCGACGTAGCAACGGCACCACGTCGCGGTACATCCCCGGCGCGGCTGGCCCATTCAGCGCCAGTTCCCGTTCAAGGAACCGTCGGCGATCGTCGATACAGGTGAAATCGAGAAACGGCAGCCGCACAGGTTTCTTCAGTTTCCAGACCGTGTCGGCACCGACGAAAAGCAGGGAAATATGCGTCTCCAGGGGCGGCCCGCCCGCCTGCCGGGCCAGAAAAGCAATCACGTCGTTCGCCGGTGAACAATCGGGTGGCACGGCGATCATGCTCGCGTATATGCGAGCATTGATAGACAACCGCAACCATGCTACATGCGGTGCCGTCCGAGGGAGCGATCCAGGACCGGAGGTTTGGAGCATGGCGTTCACGCGTAATTCGGGGCGATACCCAGCCCGATAGGTTCCACGCGAGCCAATCGACTGAGCTGCCGGAATCGCAGCGGGATTGAGCAGCCCCTCATCTGAGGCATTGCGACTGCGTGATTGTTGGTCCCGGAATCAGCAGCGGGTCGCTTCCACCACCTGAATAACCGAGTCGTCGAAGCGCAACGCGTGATGCCACGCGCTGCACCACATCAATGAGAGCACGCCTCCATGACTGCCTGCCCGCAGAACAGGATCAGCATTGCCTGGGAGGTTGGCGCCACGCTGCGCCTCGCCGGGCCCCTGATCGCTGGCCAGCTTTTTGCGATCGGCACGAACGTTGTCGACGTGATGCTGGCGGGCCATCTCGGCGCGCACGTGCCGGGCGCAGTTGCAGTGGGCGCCAGTGTCTGGACCTTCCCGTTGATGGCCATCATCGGGGTGATGATGGCGCTCTCGCCCTCGGTCGCGCAGCTTGACGGTGCCGGCAGGCGGGATCAGGTCGTGACGCTGTTCGGGCAGGCGGTGTGGCTCGGGATAGGGGCCGGCATCCTGATGGCGGTCGCGCTGTGGTTGCTGGGGCCACGGCTGGTGGTCGCAACTGGGGTGGCACCAACCCTGGTGCCGGACGTGGCGGCGTTTCTGAAGGCAATCAGTTTCGCCGCGCCGGCCCTCGGGCTCTACATGGCCTGTCGCGGGTTCTCCGAAGGCCTGTCGATGACCCGCCCGACCATGATGTTCGGTCTGCTCGGACTGCTGCTGCTGGGGCCGATCGGATATGTGCTGATGTATAGCGGGCCCGGGTTGGCGGGGCTGGGCGCGCTTGGCAGCGGGATCGCCGCCGCGCTGGTGGTGTGGGCGCAAGCGATCGCGTTCCTGGTGTATATGCGCCGCAGCCGGCGCTATCGCGGCCTTCCCTGGCACGGCGTATCCTGGCGGCCGGACCTGTCGGTGATATGTGGGCTGCTGCGCCTTGGGGTGCCGATGGCGGTGACCGTGCTGATGGAAGCCGGTCTGTTCGGCGCAGTCGGGCTGGTGATCGGCCGCCTGGGTGAGGACGCCGTGGCCAGCCACCAGGTGGCGCTGAACGTGGCCGTGGTGGCATTCATGGTGCCGCTCGGGCTTGCCCTGGCCACGACGGTGCGGGTTGGCAATGCGGTGGGTCGCGCGGACGCTGTGGCGATCCGGCGGGCAGGCATGGTCGGCATCTGCCTGACTCTGCTGCTGCAATTGGTATCCGGCGGGGCGATGCTGCTGATCCCGGGACTGCTGGTGACGCTGTATACCGGCGATCCGATCGTTGCCGTGGGTGCGGTGGGTCTGTTGCGCCTGGCCGGCGTGTTTCAACTTTCCGACGGAATGCAGGCCGTCTGCAACGGCGCGCTGCGGGGCCTGAAGGACACGCGGGTGCCGATGGTTATAACCGGTTTCGCCTATTAGGGCGTCGGTATGCCGGTCGGCTGGTGGCTGGCGTTTTCTCAAGGCCTGGGTGCACGCGGCATGTGGATGGGGCTGATCGCCGCACTGACGACGGCGGCGGCGTTGCTGTTCTGGCGCTTCATCAGCCTGTCCGGGGCGCCGGGCCGGGTTGCCTGGCTGACGCCGCGCCTGTCGCCCGGCAGATGATAGCCCGTTCCGGCACACCAGATGTGCCGAAAGGAGCATCCGCATGCTGATCGCCGCGGCCATTGTCTGGATCGTCTTGCATATCGGCGTGGCCGGCACAAGGCTGCGCGGCATGATCGTGCGACGCATCGGCGAGAACGGCTTCCGCGCCGCGTTCGCGCTTGCATCCGTTGTGGTGCTGATCTGGCTGATCCTGTCGTTCCGCAACGCCGGAACGGTGCGGCTTTGGGTTGTGCCGCCCTGGGTGCTTGGCGTGCTGATCTTCGCGATGCTGGTCGCCTCGCTGCTGTTTGTGGGGTCCGTCACCACGCCCAATCCGACCATGGTGCGGGGCGAGCGGTTCGGGACTGAGCCGGTGCGCGGGATGCAGCGGATCACCCGGCATCCCATGCTGTGGTCATTCGCGATCTGGGCTGCGGTGCACATGATCGGCAACGGCGACACCGCGGCACTTGTGTTCTTCGGCGCGTTCCTGGTGGCCGCGCTGGCCGGCATGCCCTCGATAGACGCCAAGCTGGCGCATAGGGCGCCGGCCACGTGGTCGGTGCTGTCGCGCAGTACATCGATTATGCCGTTCGGCGCCATTGCGATGCAGCGCAACCGCCTGGCCTGGAGCGAGTTGGGTTGGCGATGGCTTGCGCTTTCGGTCCTGCTATGGGCGGTGCTGCTGTGGGTTCATCCGGCGGCGTTCGGGGTCAGTGCCTTGCCCGGATGACCCGGTCGCGTCACGGAAACAGCTTGCCCGGTTTCCAGCTTCCATCGGGCTGGTGCACGAAGGTCGTTCGGTCGTGTAGCCGGTATGGCATGTTCTGCCAGAACTCGAACCGGTCGGGCACCACGCGATAGCCCGCCCAGTAGGCCGGGCGGGGAATGTCATCGCCCGGAAAGCGCGCCTCGTAGTCCGCGAGGCGGTTTTCCAGCTGGGCACGGTCCGACAGCGGGCGCGACTGGTCCGACGCCCAGGCCCCCAGCCGCGAGATGCGCAGACGGGACGCAAAATAGGCGTCCGCCTCGGTCAGTGTGGCCGGTTGCACGCGGCCCTCGACGCGAATCTGGCGGCCGAGCGATTTCCAATGGAACAGCAACGCCGCTTGCGGATTGGTTGCCAGCTCGCCGCCCTTGCGGCTTTCGGTATTGGTGTAGAAGACGAAGCCGCGAGGGTCGGCGCCAACCGGATCGATTCCCTTGAGCAGCACGATGCGGGCCGCCGGCTGGCCGTCCGGGGCTGCCGTGGCGAGAGTCATGGCGTTCGGTTCATTGGGTTCGGCTGCCTCGGCCTCGGTCATCCAATCGAGGAACCAGTCGAACGGGTCGGTTCTTTCGGACATCGGCTGCGGACTCCTGTGGCGCACGGCTCTTGCTCCGCCGCGCGGCCCTGTGCCACCACGGGGCGGCGAAGCACAACCCCCAAGGGACCAAGGCCTAAGGCACCAAGGCCCAAGGAACCAAGGCCCAAGGGACCAAGAATGGAACCAAGCATGGGACCGCGTATGCCCGATCTTCCGCTGCAAGGCACGCTGATGCAGGGGCGCCGCGGCCTGATCATGGGCGTGGCGAACGAGCGTTCATTGGCCTGGGGAATCGCGGCGGCCTGCGCCGCGCAAGGGGCGGAGCTGGCCTTTACCTTCCAGGGCGAGGCGCTGGAACGGCGGGTGCGCCCGCTGGCCGCCTCGGTGGGGTCATCGCTGGTGTTCCCCTGCGATGTTGCCGATGAACCGAGCATAGACGCGGCCTTCGCCGCGGTGGGGCAGGCGTGGACGGGGCTGGACTTCCTGGTGCATGCGATCGGTTTCGCCGACAAGGCATATCTGCGCGGGCGCTACCTGGACACGCCGCGCGCCGCTTTCCTGCAGGCGATGGACATTTCCTGCTATTCGTTTACCGCGGTGGCACAAAGGGCAGTGCCGATGATGGGGCCGGGCGGCAGCCTGCTGACGCTGACCTATATCGGCGCGGAGCATTGGATGCCGCACTACAACGTCATGGGCGTGGCCAAGGCGGCCTTGGAAGCATCGGTGCGGTATATGGCGGCGGACCTCGGCACCACCGGCATTCGCGTCAATGCGATCAGCGCTGGGCCGATCAAGACACTGGCTGCCTCGGGCATCGGGGATTTCCGGTATATTCTGCGCTGGAACCAGTTGAACTCGCCGATGCGGCGGAACGTGACGATCGAGGAAGTGGGCGGGGCGGGGGTGTATTTCCTGTCCGACCTGTCCGCCGGCGTGACCGGAGAGGTTCAGCACGTTGATTGCGGCTACCATATCGTCGGGATGAAGCATCCCGAGGCGCCGGATATTGCGGTGGTGGAGGGCGCATGAGCAATCAGTCGGACAAACTGGCCGGCCACCGTCATGGCCGGAAGGCCGACCATCCACGACTTTCTCGCGATCCCAGGATGTGTGCCGCATCAGAGAGCCCATGTCTGCTTGTCTGATATCAGTTGAACCAGGAAAGCTCGACGATCAGGCGACCAATCAGACGGCAGCATGAAGGTCCATTATGAGCGATCAGGAGCGAAGGCTGGACATAGTCGGGGCGGCTGAATGATCGCGGGGGATGACCGGGGGGAACATGCGCATCACGCGTATCTATGCGGATGAACACGGCGCATCGCATTTCTCTGATGCCGAAGTCCCGACGACGAGCGTCCAGCTTTTCGCCGAACTGCCGCCATTTCGCGTCAATCGGTTCAACACGCCGACGCCGATCAAGCTGTTTGCCGTGCCGGACGAGCTAGACGTCGCTGACTGGCACACCGCGCCGGTACGCCAGCTCGCGGTGGCGCTCAACGGCATCGTAGAGTACGAAGCCAGTGACGGCGAGGTCCGCCGTCTGGCGCCCGGAGAAATCCTTCTGGTCGAGGATACAAGCGGCCGCGGCCATATCACCCGCTTTGCGGATGGAGAACAGTGCTTCCTCCATATACCGGTCCCGGATGATTGGACCTTGATGGATTGATCGCGTGAGCCACAACAGTTTCGGACACCTGTTCCGCGTCACCACCTGGGGCGAGAGCCACGGTCCGGCGATTGGCTGCGTGGTCGATGGCTGCCCGCCGCGCATTCCGCTGAACGAATCCGACATTCAGCCCTGGCTGGATCGCCGCCGCCCCGGCCAGTCGCGCTTTACCACGCAGCGCCAGGAACCGGACCAGGTGCGAATTCTGTCGGGAGTGTTCGACGGCGTGACCACCGGCACGCCGATCGCGATGATGATCGAGAACGTGGATCAGCGATCGCGCGATTACGGCGAAATCGCCGCGAAGTTCCGGCCCGGACATGCTGACGTTACATACGAATTGAAATACGGTATCCGGGATTACCGCGGCGGCGGGCGGTCATCGGCGCGTGAGACGGCGATGCGGGTGGCGGCTGGCGGGGTGGCGCGCAAGGTGCTGGGCGCGGGCGTGCGAGTGCGTGGCGCGCTGGTGCAGATGGGACCGCACCGGATCGACCGCATGCGTTGGGACTGGGACGCGGTGGAGCAGAACCCATTCTTCTGTCCCGATCCGGTCGCTGCTGCCGAGTGGGAAACCATCCTCGCTGAGGTTCGCAAGCAGGGATCGTCATTGGGTGCGGTGATCGAGGTGGTGGCGGACGGCGCGCCGCCCGGACTTGGTGCGCCGATCTACGGCAAGCTGGATGCCGAGATCGCCGCCGCACTGATGTCGATCAACGCGGTCAAGGGGGTGGAGATCGGGGACGGTTTCGCCGCCGCGGCGCTGCGCGGTGAGCAGAATGCCGATGAGATGCGGATGCAGGACGGCGTGGTTGCGTTCGATGCCAACCACGCAGGTGGCGTGTTGGGCGGCATCTCGAGTGGACAGCCGGTGGTGGCGCGGTTCGCGGTGAAGCCGACCAGCTCGATCCTGACGCCACGGAAGACCGTGGATCGGCTGGGTCAACAGACGGAGATCGTCACCAAGGGGCGACATGATCCGTGCGTGGGCATTCGCGCGGTGCCGGTGGGCGAGGCCATGCTGGCCTGCGTGCTGGCGGATCATCTGCTGCGCCACCGCGCGCAGAACCCGGACGCGCCGGAGGTGGCGAGACTGCCGAGGAATTGACTGCGGCTGGGTGCGTTCCGCCTCTCCCGCCTGTGGTCCGCTACGGGGAGGTGGGCGAAACGATAGAGCCTGATAGCCTGAGGCGGATCGGTCCGAGAGCGTGGCTCGGTTGCCTTCTGGAGCATCGGTGCGTACAATACCAACGATCGATTCTGTTCAGCCAGCATCGGGCGGACCGTGGCGTGGATGCCCGGGACAAGCCCTGGGCATGACGGCGGATGCGGCATAATGGCCCTTGCTGCACGCCCAGGACGGTCATCAACGCAACTCCGGCGCACCGAGCGGCTTGCTTGATACCCACCGTTGAACACCTCCGGAGGCAGGCGCTCAACGCTTCCCTTATCACGCCGGTAACTCTCGGGCGCGCGGTCGCCTCGTTCGGCTTCGTCCAGGCGGACCCGATACGGTCCCCTGCCCGCGCGCAGGACCTGATACTTCGGCACAGGGTGAAGGATTACCGCCTCGGCGAGTTGGACCGCCGCTTCGCCCGTCTCGGACTGGAAGAAGATTACCTTTATGCCTACGGCTTCATGCCGCGAACGACGCTTCGGCTGCTGCAGCCGCGTTACGATATAACGCGTGCAGATGGACGCCATGCACCGACCGGACTTGCGGCCGAGGTATTTGCGTTCGTGCGAGACCGAGGGAAGGTTCACCCGCGCGACCTGGAGAAACAATTCGGAACCGGACGCGCCCAAAACGCCTGGGGCGGGTTCTCGCAGGCGACAACAAGGGCGCTGCAACACCTGCACTATTACGGATTGCTTCGCGTCGCCCGGCGACGCGATGGAATTCGCGTCTATGAGGTCGCCGATCACCCGGATCCGCTGCCGCCCGAAGAGCGGATGCGTGACCTTGTTCGGCTCGTGGCGCGAATTTTAAGCCCGATCTCCAAGGCAAGCTTGCGCACGACGTTCAATCTGTTGAAACGAGGCGCGCCCGATCTGGAAAACATGGACGAGGCCGTGCAGCAACTTCTGAAGTCGGGCGAACTGGAGCAGACCCAGGTGGATCGGGAAGTCTATTTCTGGCCTGCACAGCTTGGAAATCGGAACCCTGCCGAGCTTCAGCCAGAAGTGCGATTTCTCGCACCATTCGATCCGCTGGTCTGGGATCGCCGGCGCTTCGAACATTTCTGGAATTGGTCGTATCGCTTCGAGGGCTACACGCCGGCCGTCCGACGGCAACGCGGCTATTACGCCATGCCGATGCTGTGGCAGGACGATGTTGTCGGCTGGATCAATCTCACGGTGGAGAATGCAGGTCTGAAATTCACTGTCGGGTATGCAACAGCGATTCCCCAAGGGCGTGAGTTCCGCCGCGCCTTCGATGCCGAGCTC
>DATIMO010000504.1:0-2027 GCA_035475215.1 Acetobacteraceae bacterium
ATGCGTCACCTGCACCAGCACCTCGGTGCCTTTCGGCTCCGGCGTGGGGAGTTCGATCTCTTGCAGCGGTGCTCCGTTCTCGACGACGGCCCAGGCGCGCATGGGGTGGTCCTTTCGGTTAGTTCTCGGGTGATGATGGATACCGCCCGTGGGGTGGGGTCAAGCGATCTGTGGATTGCCGGCAGCGCCAAATCGCAAACGAGAGGACTGGCGGGAGGGCGGCTCTGCGCCCATTCTCTCAGACTGAGAGGTGCCGCATGGCCTCCGGGTTAACCACACGCACCGGCCTGCCATCCAGAAACGCCAGTGCGTTCTCGACACTCTGCGGATAGAATTGCTCCCACGTCTCACGTACCCCATATCCCAGATGCGGCGTCATCACCGTATTCCCAGCGCGCCGCAACGGATGCCCATCCGGCAGCGGCTCACGATCGAACACATCCAGCGCCGCGACGATCCACCTTGCCTGTACCGCCTCGATCAGTGCCGCCTCATTCACGATGGGGCCGCGCGACGTGTTGATCAGGATCGCACCTGATTTCATCCGCGCCAGATCCGCCGCCCCAAGCAGTCCGCGCGTGCGGTCCGACAGCACCAGATGAATGCTGACGGCATCCGACCGCGCCAGCAGCGCCTCTTTCGACACCAGCTCGGCGCCCGCCGCCTGTGCTTTTTCGGCAGTCAGGTTCTGGCTCCACGCGAGCACCGTCATGTTCAGCGCCCGCCCGTAGCGCGCCATGTGCGAGCCCAGACGCCCCAGCCCGATCACTCCCAGCGTCTTGCCGGCCAATCCAATTCCCACCGGCACGTCGTTCTGGAAGCCGCCGGCCCGGATCGAGGCATCTCCTGCCGGGATCGCCCGCGCAGCCGAGATCAGCAGGCCCAACGCAAGTTCCGCAGTGGCCGCTTCCGCGCCGCCGCCCCCGACCGTGTTGCAGACCACCACGCCGCGCGCGGTGCATGCCTCCACATCCAGGGACCGGTTGCGCGCGCCGGTCATGCCCAGCATGCGCAGCTTCGGCAAGCGATTGATCAGCGACGCCGGCAGCGGGGTCCGTTCACGCATCGACAGCACGATCTCGAAATCCGCCAGCATCGTCGCCGCGTGGTCTTCGTTGGCGAACGCCTGCTCGAAGAACACGACCTCGGCCCGCGTCTCCAGCTTTGACCAATCGGCGAAGCCGCGGGCGACACCCTGCCAGTCATCCAGAACCGCCACCCTGGTCATCCGCGCCTCCACTCGGTTTCCACACCACGGTGGAACGGAGACCGGACTCGCGCAAGCAGCCCGGATCAGTCCTCGTAACGGTAGCAGCAGGTGACGATGTCCATGTGCTGATCCACGCCGGCCTTGCCGGTGATGCGATACACCAGCCGATGCTCGCCGGTGATCCGCCGCGACCACCAGCCTGCAAGATCGCCCTTCAGCGGTTCCGGCTTGCCCAGGCCGGCGAACCGATTGCGCCGTGCGTCATCGATCAGCGCATTGATCCGCGCCAGCATGCGCGGATCGCGGTCGGCCCAATATCGGTAATCGCCCCAGCCATCCTCCGTAAAGCAGACCTTCACGTTTCTGACGGCACCTTCGGATCGATCAGCTCGTGCTCCTGCACATCGCCCGCTTCCGCCGCCCGGATCGAGCTCAGCAGTCGGCGCGCATTGGCGGGGCTGCGCAGCAGGTGCACGGTTTCTTGCCAACCGTCGAATTCCGCTTCGGCGATCATCACGACATTGCCCTTCCCGCCCTGACGCGTCACCACAAGCGGCGCACCGCTGTCCACCACCTGGTCGAGGTAGTGGGCCAGATTCTGTCGCAAATCGGAGTACGAGACGTTACTCACGGCCTGAATTTCCTTCGCGTACGTAAATCTGTACCCCCTGGCGGCACCTGCCAAGGAAGAATTAACCATAAGGCGGCCGTTCAGCAGCAGAGGGCAGGGTAAATGACACAGATCGCAGTCATCGGAGCGGGACTCATCGGTCGGGCGTGGACCATCGTATTCGCCCGGGCCGGATTCGACGTCGCG
>DATIMO010000505.1:0-2569 GCA_035475215.1 Acetobacteraceae bacterium
CTGGCGGGCGAGGCGTTTCTGACTGAAGCGCAGGTTGCGGAAGCACGTCGCGTGCTGATCCGCCAGGCCGATCTGCGCTATCGGCGCCAGGCCTATGAGCTGACGATCACGTTGCCGGACGGCCCGGTAACGGATGGAACGATCAACCGGCTGATTGCGGATTTTCACGAACGGCACGAGCAGATATACGGGCACGCCAATGGCACGGAACCGGTACAGTTGGTTAATCTGCGGCTGACCGCGCTTGGGCGGTTGCCCGATGTTGCGTTTGCCACGCCCGGAGACGTGGATCTGGCACGTCGGACATTCCGGCAGGCGTGGTTTCCTGAAATTGGGTTCGTCTTCACGCCGGTGCTGTGGCGCCCTGGCTTGCTGGCGGGAACCGTGCTGCACGGCCCGGCGGTGATCGAGGCGCTGGATTCGACAATCGTGGTGCCGCCGGGATGGGTGGCCGGCGTGGATGATCGCGGCACGATCCGCATGACACGGCAGCGCGCCGGCGCGAACGAAAGTGTCTAACACAGAGGCCACCGAGCAATGCCCCTGAAATCTGATCCCGCCCGCTTCGAGGTGATCAAGAACGCACTGATCGCGGCCGCCGAAGAAATGAAGATCGTGCTCGCAAAGACTGCCTACTCACCCCTCCTGAAAGTGGCCGGCGATTATTCCTGCGGGATTTTCGACAGCACCGGGAACATGGTTGCACAAGGCCCCGACCTGCCGATCCATCTCGGCTCGATGCCGGATGCCGTCCGGGCGGTGGTTGCCGCGTTCCCCGATCCGGCGCCAGGTGATGTTTTCATCCACAATGATCCATATCATGGCGGATCGCATCTGCCGGACGTGAACGTGATCGCGCCGGCATTCCACGACCGGCGCCTGCTTGGCTATGGCTGCGTGCGTGCGCACTGGCCCGATATCGGCAGCGCCACTCCCGGCAGCTACGGCGCCGTCACCGAAATCTACGGAGAAGGACTGCGGCTTCCCCCGGTGCGACTGTATCGTAACGACCAGCCCGATCCGGGAATTGAGGCGATCATTTTCGCCAATGTCCGCACGCCGACCGAGCGGATGGGCGACCTGCGCGCCCAGGTCGCCGCATGCCGACGAGCCGGGCTGCGGCTGGATGCGCTTGCCCGGAAATACGGCGCCGACGTACTGTTGGCGATCATGCAGGAGGTGCTGGATTATTCGGAAACCATGATGCGGGGCGCGCTGTCCGCCCTGCCTGACGGCACCGCGGAATTTGCCGATGTGTTCGACGGTGACGGGGTGATCGCGCCGGGCGCGACCGAGGATGCACCATTCACGGTCCGGCTGCGGATCAACAAGCGAGCCGATGCGATCACGGTGGATTTCACCGGCTCCGATCCGGCGGTGCCAGGTCCGATGAATGCGCCGCTGACGGTGACCGCGTCGGGCGTGTTTTGTGCGCTGAAAATGATTGCCGACCCGAACAGCTTGATTCCGCCCAATTCCGGCTGCTGGCGCGCGGTGACCGTGACCGCGCCGCCGGGCAGCGTGGTGAACGCGCAGCCGCCTTCGCCTGTAGTATATGCCAACCATGAAATGTCACACCGCATCGCCGACATGGTCATGGCGGCGATGTTCCAGATCACGCCTGCAACCGTGATGGCCGGGTCGCAGGGCACCTCGGCGGTGATGACGTTCGGCGGCGCCAACCCGCGCACGAGTGAACGTTACGTCAGCTACGAGTCGGTCAAGGGCGGATTCGGCGCGCGCCCGGCGAAGGACGGCATCAACGCCGTCGCGGCAACGGTCAGCAACATGATGAACACGCCGATCGAAATCCTGGAAATGAGTTTTCCGCTGCGCGTGGAGGAATATTCATTGGTTCCGGACAGCGGCGGGGCCGGCCGATTCCGCGGTGGGCTGGGCGTGCGCCGGGTCTGGCGCGTGCTGGACCACGAAGCTCACGCCGCGGTCTGCTGCGAACGTACCGTCACGCCGCCGTTCGGCCTGGCAGGCGGGCTGCCGGGCGCGCCGACACGGATCGAACTGGTGCTGCCCGACGGGACTGCGCGCTGCCTGATCAGCAAGGGTGGATTCATCGCGCCGGCCGGTTCGCTTGTGATGCTGGATGCGCCTGGCTCGGGCGGGTACGGGGCGCCGACGTTGCGCGATCCGGCACGGGTTTGCGAAGACGTCGCCGACGGATACGTTACGACGTTCGCCGCTCAACGGGATTATCGAAAGGAGAACGTCTGATGTCCGAAGCGTTGCCGCTGGTCGCCCAAAAAGGTCCCTATATGGTTACGGTGGAGGCAGGAAAGTCCTATTGGTGGTGCGCGTGCGGACGCAGCCTCCGGCAGCCGTTCTGCGACGGTTCGCACAAGGGCAGCGGATTCAGCCCGATGGAATACAAGGCCGAAACGGCCGAGGATGTCTGGTTCTGCGGCTGCAAGCGCACCGGCGGAAAGCCGTGCTGCGACGGCACGCATGAGACGGTGTAACGGAGATGAAGATCGATGACGTCACGCTGACGATCTTTACGTGGGACGGTATTCCGGCCACGGTGTATCATCAGGGTTCGCTCGCATCCAACGTT
>DATIMO010000506.1:0-4005 GCA_035475215.1 Acetobacteraceae bacterium
CGCGGCCTTGCAGACGGATCGGGAACGGCTGCGGCAGGCGCGCGATCTTGGGCCGGGGCTGGCGGCGGCACAGCTTCGGGCGCTGGGGATAGCGGCGGATACCGAGTCGGGGGTGATTGCCGGCGCGGTGACGTGGGCGGAAGAAGCCCGGCTGCGGCGCGCGGCAGAGTATGTGCAACACCACGGATCCCCAGGAACTCAAGCAAATACCGCGAAGATCCTGGAATGGCTGGAGATTGCCGCCGATCAACGGGCAGAGCACTGGCCGATATGGCGCGATCAGTTTCTGACGCAACAGGGTGAAGGACGCAAGATCGGGGCGTTCGTCAACCCGAAGCTCGCGACGGCTCAGCCGACTCTGCCGGCGGTGTTCCTGAATGAGATCGATCGCGTGTTGGCGATCGAGGATGCCTGCCGCGGGTTGAAGATGGCCCAAGTGTCGCACGCGCTGGTGACGCTGGCCGGTCCGGTGCTGGACGGGTACGCACAGCGGAAGGACGAGTCCGGGGTGCTGGATTACGACGACCTGATCGGGCGCACGCAGCATCTGCTGGTCGATCCGGGCGCAGCCTGGGTGCTGTACAAGCTCGATGGTGGGCTCGATCATCTGCTGCTGGACGAAGTGCAGGATACCGCGCCGGCGCAGTGGCGAATCGCGCACGCGCTTACGGCGGAGTTCTTCGCCGGTACGGGTGCGCGGGAGGAAGACCGGACGGTGTTTGCGGTGGGTGATCGCAAGCAGTCGATCTATTCGTTCCAGGGTGCGGACGCCGAAGAATTCGATCGTTCGCGCGGGTTGCTGGGCGCCCGCGTGCAGGCGGCGGGCAAGCGGTGGATCGAACGGCCGCTGGAGGTTTCATTTCGCTCGACAGCGCCGGTACTGGCGCTGGTGGATCGGGTGTTTGCCGGACCGCTGGCAGCGGCGGGGGTATGCGAGCCGGGCACCTTGGCGCACGCCGCGGACCGGTCGGGGCATGCGGGCGCGGTGGAGCTCTGGCCGCTGACGCCGCCGCCGCAGGACGACGAGCCGCCGCCCTGGACCGTGCCGGACAACAATCAGGGGCTGAAATCCGCGCCGCATATTCTGGCGGAGACGCTGGCCCGGTGGATTGCGCATGAAACCAGCGGGGCGGTCGAGCTGCCGAGCCGCGGACGCGCGTTGCGGCCCGGTGACGTGATGGTGCTGGTCAGACGGCGCAACGATTTCGCCCGCTGCCTGCTGCGCGAACTGAAGCGCTGCGGCGTGCCCGTCGCCGGGCTGGATCGGCTGGTGCTGACCGAACAGCCGGCGGTGCAGGACCTGATGGCTCTGTGCGATGCGCTGCTGCTGCCGCAGGATGATCTGGCCCTTGCCTGTTTTCTGACCAGTCCTTTGGGTGATCTGTCGGATGCCAGCCTGATGGAGCTGGCGATCGACCGCCCCGGTCCACTGTGGGACGCGCTGCGGGCGCGCGCTGGCGAAAGGCCGGACTGGCAGGCCGCGTGGGCGGTGTTCGCCGGGCTGCTGACTCGGGTGGACTACGTGACGCCGCATGCGCTGCTGACCGAGGCGCTGGGGCCACTCGGCGGCCGGGCGCGACTGTTCCGCCGGCTCGGCGCGGAGGCCGGCGAACCAGTCGATGAGCTGCTGAACACGGCGCTGGCATATGCGCGAACGCACCCGCCGAGTCTGCAGGGGTTCCTGCACTGGATGCGCAGATCGGGCGAGACGGTGAAGCGCGAGCAGGAGGTCCAGGGCGAAGCGGTGCGGATCATGACCGTGCACGGCGCCAAGGGATTGCAGGCCCCGCTGGTGATCCTGCCGGACACGACCGCACTGCCGCCCGAGGACGGCTCGATCGTCTGGGGGACGGACCCGGTCACCGGTTGTGAGGTGCCGCTGTGGTCGCCACGCAAGGAACTGCGCTGCGCGGCGGGCGAGCGATTGCGGGCGACGGTCAGCGCGCGGCGGCTGGAGGAGCATAACCGGCTGCTGTACGTCGCGCTGACCCGGGCCGAGGACCGGCTGCTGATCTGCGGCTGGGAGCCGAGGAAGGGCGTGCCGGAGGCGTGCTGGTATTCGCTGGTGCAGCCGGCGCTTGCGGCACTGGGCGCGACGGCGGCGCCGTTCGAGGCGTGGCCGGGCGATGCGGTGCGGTATGAGGCGGCGCAGACCGTGGAGCCTCGGCGTGAGCGGATGGGCGATGTGGGCCGGGTCGAACCGGTACCGTCCTGGGCGGGTTGCGCGCCGGAGTGGCGGCCTTTGGCGCCCCCCGCGGAGCCGGCTCGGCCTGAGCGTCTGGCGCCCAGCCGACCGGAGGGCGTGGAGCTTGGGTTCGTGCCGGCGGCCGCCTCACCGTTGGCGGACCGGGGCGACCGGTTCCTGCGTGGGCGGCTGATTCATGCGTTGCTGCAACATCTGCCTGGGGTGCCGGCTGCGGATCGTGCGGCGGCGGCACGCGGTTGGCTGGAACGGCCGGGGCATGGGCTGGCGGACGGCGAGGCGGCGCTGCTGGCGGCCGAGGCGATGGCCATCCTGGAACATCCGGAACTGATCGAGCTGTTCGGGCCGGAGAGCCGGGCGGAAGTGCCGCTGAGCGGGGTTATGGGTGATGCGGTGGTGGGCGGGTTGGTGGATCGTTTGTCGGTACTGCCTGATCGGGTGCTGTTGGCCGATTTCAAGACGTCCCGGCGTGCCCCGGCGCGGGTGGAGGACACTCCGGTGATGTATCTGCGGCAGATGGCGGCGTATCGCGCGGTGCTTCGTCAGGTGTTTCCCGATCGGCCGGTGCGCTGCTGGCTGGTGTGGACGCACACGGCGCAGGTGAGCCAGTTGACCGACGCGCTGCTGGACAGGCATGCGGCTGGTTGATCAGGCTATCTGGCGGTCCCAACTTTCTTTCGAACTGAGAGGTCAGACAATGAGCGCGAACAGCAAACCTGTCACCGACGACAGCTTCGAGACCGACGTGCTGAAGGCGTCTGGTCCGGTGCTAGTGGATTTCTGGGCTGAGTGGTGCGGGCCGTGCAAGATGATAGGCCCGGCGCTGGAAGAGCTTGCAGGTGAATTTGCCGGCAAACTGACGGTGGCGAAGGTGAACATTGACGACAACCCGATGACGCCGAACAATTACGCGGTGCGGGGGATCCCGACGCTGATCCTGTTCAAGGATGGCAAGCCGGCGGCGCAGCAGGTGGGCGCTTTGCCAAAAAGCCGGCTGAAGGAGTGGATCGCGGGGAATTTGTAGTTCGCAGAGGGCGTGGCGGCCGGGCTTGTCCCGGCCATTCTCATGCCCCCGAAGGCGCAGACGCGCTCCGCGGTGCTGCCGCAGGACGTCACGGTTTGGATCTCACGCTTTCAAACGGGTGTTGCCGGGATCCCAGGCGGCGTGGGGCAACGCAACCGCGGGGCAGCGTTGGTTCATCATCAGAACCTCGAACTGTGTGCCTGGCTGGGCCAGCGCGGGCTCGACATAGGCAAAGGCAAGCGACCGGTTGACCGCATGGCCGTACGCACCGCCGGTGGTCAGACCGACGATCCGGTCGCCGTGGTACACCGGTTCGTTCCCATAGCAATCATTGTCAATGGCAGCGACTGACAAATAGACCAGCTTGCTAGGCGGTTCATCTTGTTTGTCCCGCAGCGTCCCGGGCTTGCCGATGAAATCCTTGCTGAAATCGACGAAGCGTTCCATATCTGCAGCGATCAGCGTGACCTCGTTGGTCAGTTCAGCGCCCCAGGCATGATAGGCCTTCTCCATGCGCAGGCTGTTCATCGCGTATGTGCCGAATAGCGTCAGGCGGTGCGGTTCACCGGCGCGCAGCAGCGCGTCGAAAACGATCGGCATCTGTGCCATCGGCGTGTGCAGTTCCCATCCCAGTTCGCCAACGTAGTTAACCCGCAGCGCACGCACCGGCACGCCGGCAACCGTGATCTGTTTCCCCGTCAACCAGCGGAAGGCCGAGTTGGAAAGACCCGCGTCGGTGCAGCGTGCAAGTACCTCCCGTGCGCGGGGTCCGGCGAGG
>DATIMO010000507.1:0-4069 GCA_035475215.1 Acetobacteraceae bacterium
CCCTGCTGCGTCAGCGACGGGTTGGATCCGAAAATGACGTCCGGCATGCCGCATTGCCCATAGACCGGCAGCGTCGGCAGGATGACGCCGGAATTGAAATGCCCGAGCACGATCTTCACCGCGTCGTCATCGCATAGCTTCTGCGCGACCAGTGTGCCCTGACGCGGGTCCGCCTGGTCGTCCACCTTGAGGAACTTGAATGTATGGCCGTTCACGCCGCCGGTCTTGTTGACCTCATCCAGATAGAGCTGCATCCCGTTCTGCCACGTCACCCCGAAGAACGCCTGCGGCCCCGAAAGCGGACCAGCCGAGGCAATCGTCACCTCGTCCGCGCGCGCCACACCGCAGCCGATAGCGACCCCCAGAGCAAGCGTCGCCAGATGCATCCGTGTCATGGCTTCGATCTCCTCCCCATATCTCAGACCAGCGAGACTATCCCCGCCGCGTCCTTGTAGCGAATCGAGCCGTCACAGCAGCTTGCAGATCCGTTTGGTGAGCAGATCGAAAAACCCATCCGCGTCCATGCTTTCCAACACCGTAACATTCGCCGCCGCGCCGGTGCGCCCCCAGCGATCGATCATGGTACGTCCGCGACTCGCGCCAGCCGCAAGTTCCACATGCGCCGAACAGTCGCGCGACGTGAACAGCTCCGGGCGAATCAGCCAGGCAATCGTGCACGGATCGTGCAGCGGTGCCCCCAGCCCGCCCAGCCGCGGCGACGGCGAGATGCTGCCCTGGATGTCGCACAGTGCAGCCATACACCGGCCCGACCCCGCCGCGCGCAGTGTTGCCAGCCGCGCAGGCGTGGCCAGAGCCTGTGCTGTCAGCTCCAACGTAACCAGCACGATGGGTCGCCGGCAGCTCAGTACGATCTGCAGGGCCTCGGGGTCGTTGAAGGCGTTGAACTCGGCGGCCGGCGTCGCGTTGCCTTCGCCCCAGGCACCGGTCATCAGCACGATCTGCGCGATGTTCTCGGCCAAACGGGGTTCGGTCGCCAGCGCCAGGCCCAGGTTCGTCGCCGGCCCGATGCCGACCAGCGTCACCGGACGCGATGCATCACGCAGGATCCGACGGATCGCGTCGGCAGCGTGTTCCGGCTTGGCTTCGCCGCCCACCGGCAGCCGCACGCCGCCCAGTCCATCACGGCCATGCACATCCGGTTCGGGACGGAACGCTCCCAGCAGCGGCCGGTCGGCACCGGCGAACACCGGCACCGATGCACCGGCCAGCGCAGTCAGCGCCAGCGCATTCGGCACGGTCCGTTCCAGTCCGACATTGCCGCCCACCACCGTTACCGCCACCACCTCCAACTCCGGCGAGGCGAATGCCAGCAGCAACGCAAACGCATCGTCGGTGCCGGGATCGCAGTCGATGATGACGGGAATTCGCGGAAATGATTCGGCCATTGCCCTGCCTTGCATGCTTGCTGCGGATTTGGGGTCGGCCGCGCCGCGCCTTCCATTCAGCAAGGCAACACGGTTCCGGCTCTACACCTTCGCCACGACCAACCCCAGAAAATGCCCCACCCCCGGCGTCTCCAAATCCTTCACCTTCGCCGCCTCATCATAGCGCCGCAGCCGCACCGCAGCCTCCGCATGCGGGTTGGCACAAAACGCCTCCTGCTCCGCCTCGCTCATCGGTCCGCCCTGCAAGCTCAGACTCAGCACCGAATCCGGCGCCAGACGCTCGAAATATCCCGGTTCGGTGGCGCACAGATAACGCTTCGCAGCGACGTGCAGGCGCACCGGTTCGGTTACATCCGGGCCGAAATGCTGCGCCAGGTACGCGTGCCCGATCTGTTCATGCCGGTCGTCCACACCCGCCGCCGCTGGATTGTCGCCAAGGTTAGCGGTCATGTGCCCGATGTCGTGCAGCAGCGCCGCGACAATCAGCGACGCATCGGCGCCATCCTGTTCAGCCAGCCAAGCGCTTTGCAACGCGTGCTGAAGCTGGGTCACATCGTGCAGGCCATACTGGCGTTGGCCCTTCAGGGTCAACAGGTGCTCGATTTCCGAAACGATCTCCGTAGTCATCTGCCACCTGCTCCTGAACGAAACTGCTACCCCACAATCTCACCCTTTGCTGCCTCCAGGAACCCCGCCGCGAGCTCCGGATCATCCGAAATCCGCGCCAGCATCACCGCGCCCACCATGCAGGACAGCGCCGCCATCGCACGATCGCGTGGCACATGCGGCCGGCAGCGAGCCAACGCATCGACCATGCCGCGCAGCGCCGCGGTGATGCCCGCGCGCGCCTCCGGCCGGCGCGCCACCTCCGGCCCCAGCGCCGGCAGCATGCAACCCGTCTCCACCGCACCGACATGCACCGGATCGAGATACGGCCCGACGATTCGCGCCAACGCCGCCGCATGGTCCGGGTCCTGGCTGATCCGCTCCCATTTTGCCGCGGAGCGGGCCAGTGCGGCAGCCGGAACCTCCGCCACCAGCGCCTCCTTCGACGCGAAATGCGCATAGAACCCGCCATGCGTCAGCCCCGCCTCGTGCATGATCGCGTCCACCCCGACGCGATCGATCCCGGATTGTCGGAACAGCGCGCTGGCCGCATCCAGGATCCGTTGTCGTGTGTCCATCTTTCTTTGGCTGGTTTCGCGCATCTGCATCTCCCGTAACGCATGACGATCGTCATCTTGCTGCTTGACTAACATATGACGACCGTCATGCTAAGTGAAAATCAGCCCAGGAGTCCGCCCAGAATGGGACCGCAGACTGCCGCCCGTGTTGTCGCCGGCCGCGTGCACTATGCATGGGTGATCGTGACGGTGATGTTCGTCGTCATCGTCGCCTCGGTGGGCGTGCGCGCCGCCCCCAGCGTGCTGATCGTGCCGCTGCAGCGCGATTTCGGCTGGTCGGTTGCGACGATCTCCGGCGCGGTATCGCTGAACATCGCGCTGTTCGGGCTGGTGGGACCGTTCGCCGCGGCGCTGCTGCGCACGATCGGGCTGAAACGCACGCTGCTGATGTCGATGGCGCTGCTGGTTCTGGGCGCCGGCTCGAGCGCGTTCATCACGCAGATCTGGCAGCTCTACTTCACCTGGGGCGTGCTGGTGGGCGTGGGGTCCGGCGCCGGCATGGTCGGGTTGGCAACCGCCATCGCCAATCGCTGGTTCGTCGAACGCCGCGGCCTGGTCATCGGACTGCTGACCGCCGGAAACGCCAGCGGGCAACTGGTGTTTTTGCCGATCCTGGCGAGCTTGGCGCAGTCGGTCGGCTGGCGCAGCGTGCCCTGGACTGTGGCGATCGTGATCCTGCTCCTGATGCCCGTGGTAATGCTGTTGCTGGCCGAGGAACCCGCCGCGATCGGCCTGGCACCGTTCGGCGGCAAACCCGAGGCCGCACAGCCGCCCCCCGCTGGCAATCCCGTCCGCATCGCGCTGGAAGGCCTGGGCCGCGGTGCCCGTTCGGTGGATTTCTGGCTGCTGTCCGGCACATTTGCGGTGTGCGGATTCTCCACCTACGGACTGGTTGCGACTCATCTGATTCCGTACTGCGCCGATCACGGCATCGCCCCGGTGCAGGCCGCGAGTCTGCTGGCAGCGATGGGCGTGTTCGACCTGATCGGCACCACCGCGTCCGGCTGGCTGACCGATCGTTACAATCCGCGCGTGCTGCTGTTCTGGTATTACGGCCTGCGCGGGCTTTCCTTGCTGGCACTGCCGTTCAGCGGATTCGATCTGGTCAGCCTGTTGATCTTCGCCGTATTCTATGGCCTGGACTGGGTCGCAACGGTACCGCCAACAGTCGCCTTGACCACATCAGTGTTCGGCAAACGCGACGCGCCGGTGATGGTGTCCTGGATCGTGGCCGCGCACCAGTTGGGCGGCGCCATCGCAGCAATCGGGGCCGGCGAGGTACGCAGTATCAGCGGCACCTATACGCTGGCTTTTATCGGCAGCGGTTTCGCCTGCATGATCGCATCGTTGCTGGTGTTGCGGATCGCCCGCCGTCCGGCCTTGGCGATGGAGACCGCCTGATGGATCTGGGCCTGTATCTTGGTTTTGTCGCGGCGACCGCGATCCTGATCCTGATCCCGGGGCCGAACGCCGCCCTTA
>DATIMO010000508.1:0-3624 GCA_035475215.1 Acetobacteraceae bacterium
CAGCGGAAAGTCGGTGACCTCGCTTTCGATCATGCGCCTGATCCCAAGCCCGCCTGGGGAAATCGCCGGCGGCACGGTACGGTTCCGCGGTCGTGACCTGCTCCGACTGTCGGAGCGGGCCATGCGTGGTATCCGCGGCAACGAGATCGGCATGATCTTCCAGGAGCCGATGAGCAGCCTCAATCCGCTGTTGACGGTCGGCGAACAGATCGCGGAAGTGGCGCGGCTGCATCGCGGCCTGTCGCGTGCCGCCGCGCGACGTCACGCGATCGAGATGCTGGCACGGGTGAAGATCCCCGATCCAAAGCGCCGTGCCGCCGACTATCCGCACCGGCTTTCAGGAGGGATGCGGCAGCGGGTGATGATCGCCATGGCCCTGGCCTGCCATCCGGCATTGCTGATCGCCGATGAACCGACCACCGCCCTGGACGTGACGATCCAGGCGCAGATTCTGGGACTGATCCGCACCCTCCAGTCCGAATTGGACATGAGCGTGCTGTTCATCACCCACAACCTGGGCGTAGTCGCACAGATCGCCGACCGGGTTGCGGTAATGTACGCCGGACGCATCGTCGAACAGGGCAGCGTGGAAGCCGTCTTCAGCGCGCCGCTGCATCCATACACAAGGGCGCTGCTGCGCAGCATCCCGCATGTGGAAGGCGGCGGCCGCGATCCGGCACGGCGCCTGCTGTCGATTCCCGGCCAGGTCCCGAGCCCCGCGGCGTTGCCGCCCGGTTGCAGCTTTGCCCCGCGCTGTCCGTTGGCCGATGCAACGTGCCGCGGCGTCATGCCTCCCGTGCAGCAGGTTTTGCCCGGCCACGATGTACGCTGCCACCATTGGGCGGCAGCGCTGCCACCTCAGGGCCGTTCGGCTGCCAGGATCGCCACCGGATAAGCATAACGCAGCCCGGTCCCCTCACGCCGCACGGGAACTCCCAACCGATCGTCGTCGGCCGAAGCCGCGAACATCTCGATGATCCTGGCGTCGTCACCCGGATTCGGGAACGAACGCGCCAGAAGATTGCTCACCAGATCGCCCAGTTCGTAAAAGCTGGTATCGGGATCCGGCAACTCCGTATCGGCGAACAGAAGCTTCAGTTCCGCCAGACTGAGGCAGCGCACGTGGGAGCCGTCGCGAAGCTTTTCCAGACGGTTCCATTCCGCCGCCTTGGCCGGATCCTCCGACGCACACATGTCCACCACCACGATACGCCCGCCGGGCGCACAGACGCGCCGCATTTCCTGCAATACGGCCAGCGGGTCGAGGAAATGGTGGAACGAAAACCGCGTCGTCACGATATCGAACGTCGCATCCGGATATGGCAACAGAGTAGCGTCACCCTGCTGGAAGGTAACATTCGTAAGATCATTTTCAGCCGCCAGCCTGGCCGCACGGTCGAGCATTGCCGGGGTCATGTCGATGCCGGTCGCATGGCGCACGTGCGGCGCAAAGCCGCATACCACGATGCCGCCGCCGCACGCGACGTCCAGCATCGTGCGGTCGCCCGTCGGCCGAGCGGCGGCAACAATCATCCGCAGCGCATTCTCGTCCGTGATCGTGGCGGCGGTGCTGAACGGAGTGGCTTGGCGGGTGAACTGGTCCAGTATGCGTTCTTGATGCGTGCTCATTGGGTCCCCGCCTGCTTGTTGCCTGTACCGGCCATCATACCAGACATGCGCGGCTTGATTCTTTAACGGCCGCTCCAAAATCATGGCGAGGCCGCGCGAATTCCATGAAGCGGACGTGCTGGAAGCAGCCATGCAATGCTTCTGGTGCAACGGCTATGAGGCGACCTCGGTCCGCGAGGCGACCTCGGTCCGCGAGTTGGCCGAGCGGATGGGGCTGACCTGTGCCAGCCTCTACAACGCTTTCGGCGACAAGCGGGCGCTGTTTCGCCGCGTGCTGGAACAGTACCTGACCCACATGCAGGAACGCACGGCCGTTCTGGAACGAACCCTGCCGCCGCGCCAGGCGATCGTGCAGTTCCTGGAAGGCGCAATCGACCGATCGTTGGCCGATCGCGAGCGGCGCGGCTGCATGCTGGTGAATTGCACGCTGGAACTGGCACCGCACGATGATGACGTCCGGGATCTGGTCTGCGGCCAATTGAACCAGACCGAAGCATTCTTCCGTCGCTGCGTGCTCGCCGGACAACAGGACGGCACCATTGCCGCTGATGCAGCACCCGACGAACTGGCGCGGCATTTTCTCGGGATCCTGATGGGATTGCGCGTGCTGGCGCGTGCGCGGCCGGACCGCGCACTTCTGCAAGGCGTGGTCCGGCCGGCCTTGTCGTTGCTGGACAACGGAAAACCGCCGCAAGCCTGACGCGGCATCTGCAAAAAAGGAGGTCATCATGGATACACATGTTCCGACCACGGCGCTGACCGGCGTCGAGGGCGAGTTCCACTACCTGTCGCCAACGACGGAGCGGCCACACAACTATACATACGACCCGCCGCCCGGGGTACCCCGCAGCAACGCCGTCTATGAGGGGCACCGCCTGTTCGTGCGCAATGCCCGCCCGATCGCCGGCGACGCATCGCTGGACCGCGAAGGGTTCGCACTGGTGCACCACGAAAGCGTGATGCGCGACTTCTACAACGAAGACCAACTGCGCGAAACGTACTATCCGGAATCCGCACGCCTGGTTGCCGAGGCAACCGGTGCCGAGCGGGTAATCGTGTTCGATCACACCATCCGCCGACGCATCTGGGGTGCCGAGGACCGCACCGCCGGCACACCGCGCCAACCGGTCGGCCGCGTGCACAACGACTATACCGAAACATCGGCGCCGCAGCGCGTACGCGATCTGATGGGTGCAGAGGCCGATACCCTGCTGCAGCGGCGCTTCGAAATCGTTAATGTCTGGCGGCCGATCACCGGACCGCTGCGGGATGCGCCCCTCGGCGTGTGCGACGCGCGCACGGTAGATCCGGCGGATTGGGTGGTATCCGATCTGATCTATCCCGACCGGCGCGGCGAAACCTTCGCTGTGCGGTTCAACCCGGCGCATCACTGGTGGTATGTGCCCGACATGCTGCCGAACGAAGCGCTGCTGCTGAAATGCTTCGATTCGGCGCGGGATGGCCGGGCGCGGTTCGCACCGCATTCGGCGTTCGAGGACCCGACCGCACCCGCCGACAAGCTGCCGCGCGAAAGCATCGAGCTCAGGACGCTGGTGTTCCACGCCGCCTGACCACCTCGGACGGCAGTTTCAGACGGAAGCTCAGCGCCGCGCCCAGCAGCAGCGCGGCGCTGATACCTGTGAGTCCGCCGGCGACGCCCTCAACCAGCCGGTGATAACATTGACCCACTGCCGTCATTGCCGTGAAGGCGGGAATCCAGGAATTTCCATGCAATGCCGGTGATTCCCGTGGATGCCCGCCTTCGCGCATCCGCGCCAAGATTAGCCCGAACTTTACCCGAATTTGAGCGCAAGTCATTGATACGACTTGCGCCGTGTGGTGTCTGTCTGCCTACACGGCCAAGCTGACGCCGAGCAGATCGAACGCCCTGAGCTGAATTGCGTCGGCCGGACGAGCAGGGTGCTGAGGCGATCGTTTCCGAAGCGCACGACATTGCTGGTCAGGGTTGCCAGATCCGCAAGCAGGGTACGGAAG
>DATIMO010000509.1:0-2518 GCA_035475215.1 Acetobacteraceae bacterium
AAGAACTGGGTGCGAATCCAGAACGATTACGAGTGCATTTTCTGCATCGTGGATCTGCATGCCATCACGCAATACCAGGATCCGAAGGAACTGCGCGCCAAGATCGAAGAGATTGCGGCGCTGTATCTGGCGGCCGGCATCGATCCCAAGACCTGCTCCATTATGGTCCAATCGGCGGTGCCCGCGCACGCCGAACTTTCGTGGATGCTGACTTGCGTGACGCCGGTGGGCTGGCTGGAGCGGATGACGCAGTACAAGACGAAGGCCGCCAAGCAGGAATCGGTGGGCGACGGACTGCTGCAATATCCGGTGTTGATGGCGGCGGACATTCTGCTGTACCAGGCCGGGATTGTGCCGGTGGGCGAGGACCAGGCGCAGCATCTGGAACTGACGCGCGACATCGCGCAACGCTTCAATTCGCTGTACGGCGACACGTTCGTGGTGCCGGGAACGAGCCTGCCGGCGGTGGGCGCGCGCATCATGGGGCTGGACGATCCCGAGCAGAAGATGAGCAAGTCGGCCACGGGGGCGGGCCATGCAGTGGCGCTGCTGGATGAGCCTTCGAAGATCAAGAAGACGATCATGCGGGCGACCACGGACTCCAACCCGGCGGTGGACTTCGCGACCGCGGGTCCGGGCGTGGTGAATCTGCTGTCGATCTATCAGGCCTTCTCGGGCGACACCAGCGACGCGATGAAAGAGCGCTTCACCGGGATGCGCTACGGGGACCTGAAGAAGCAGGTGGCCGAAATGGTGATCGCGCACCTGGAACCGTTCCAGCAGCGATACCGGCAGATCCGGTCGGAGCCGGGGTATCTGGCCGGCGTGCTGCGCGAGGGGGCGGAGCGCGTGGCGCCGATCGCCAACGATACCGTCAAACTCACCAAGGACCGAATGGGTCTGTACACGTAGTGCTCTCCGCGTATTTCCAACTGCTGAGGCGCAACCGCAACTTTCGCCTGCTCTGGCTGGCGCAAGTAGTGAGTGAAACGGGCGACTGGTTTTACTCGCTGGCGGTGTACAGCCTGCTGCTGGATCTGACGCACAATCGGGCACAGGCCGTGGCGCTGGCGGTGGTGCTGCAAGTGCTGCCGGCAACTTTCGTATCGCCGACGGCCGGCGCGATCAACGACCGGATGAGCCGGAAGACGCTCATGATCTGCGCGGACGTTGCGCGCTTCTTCGTGGTGCTGGGAATGCTGCTGGTGCGGACGCCGGGCACGGTGTGGCTGGCGTATCCGCTGCTGTTCCTGGAGACTGTGGGGGTGGCGTTTTTCGAGCCGGCGCATAGCGCGATCATTCCGAACCTGGTGGGGCCGGGCGAGATTCTGCAGGCCAATGCGCTGTCGTCGATGACGTGGTCGCTGTGCCTGGCGGTGGGGGCTTCGCTGGGCGGCGTGGCGGCGGTGCTGCTGGGGCGGGACGCGGTGTTCGTGATTAACGCGGTGAGCTTTCTCGGGTCGGCATGGCTGATCCGGAGGATGAAGTTCAACGAGCCGCACACGGAGGGACTGGCGCCGCTGACCGGCCGCAACCTGTTCGACTATACGCCGATCGCGGACGGGTTCCGGTACATGCGATCGCACCCGCGGCTGTTGGCCACGGTGTTCGTCAAACTGGGGGGCGGCATGCTGGGAGCGAACCTGGTGCTCTTACCGGTGCTGGGGCAGAAAGTCTTCCCCATGCGGTTTGGCGGACTGGATGCGAAGCGCGGCGGGGTGCTGGCGATGAGCCTGCTGATGGGCTGCCGCGGGTTGGGAACGATGGTTTGTCCGGTGGCGGCCGGGTGGTGGGCCGGGACGGCGCAATCGCGGCTGCGCGCGGCGATCTGCGTGGGCTTCTTTTTCAGCGCGGTGGGGTACGTGTGCCTCAGCGGGGCGCCGTCGCTGGGGGTGGCGGCGTTGTGCGTGGCGCTGGCGCATGGCGGATCGTCGATCAACTGGGTGTTTTCGACGACGCTGCTGCAGCTTTATACGGAGGATCGATTTCGCGGGCGGGTGTTCGCCGCGGAGTTCGGACTGTGCATGCTGGCGATCTCGGTGAGCAGTTACGCGGCGGGCATGGCGCTGGACTGGGGCATGAATCCGCGAACGTTCGCCATGGTGTTGGGTTGCACGATGCTGTTGCCGACTGCGGGCTGGATCGCGGCGATGTACGCTACTGAGGAGAGCCCCTGCATTCGGCAGAGTGCGGATTGAGGCGGCCGAGCTGGCGCTCGGCTTCATTGGCAGGCGGAAGCGCCTGCCCCACTCGGCGGCAGAAGCGATCAAGAACGAAGTGCATCGCTTCCGGACGCGCGCGGCTGATAAAATCCTGGGCTAGGAGCGCGAGATGAAACTGGCGGCGATGGCGGTGGTGAGTGCGCTGGCGGGAATGGCGCAGACGCCCGATACGAAACCGGCGTTCGAGGTTGCTTCGGTGAAACTCGACGCGAGTTGCGGGGCGGGGCGCGGCCG
This sequence comes from Acetobacteraceae bacterium, assembly GCA_035475215.1. Lineage (GTDB taxonomy): Bacteria > Pseudomonadota > Alphaproteobacteria > Acetobacterales > Acetobacteraceae > DATDIC01. Next base: position 2,457 of record DATIMO010000509.1, read on the forward strand.
GGGCATGGTCGGGCGGCCTTCGCCGGGACGGCTGAACATGCAGTGCACGACGGTAGAGAACC
>DATIMO010000510.1:0-4726 GCA_035475215.1 Acetobacteraceae bacterium
GATACCGTAGATGCGATCCGGAATACCGACCGGTGCCGGCGCAAGTGCGCGCAGGCGGCCCGCTTGGCGAAGATCGCCGATCGCCGTTTCGAAAATCTCGGCATTACCGCGTGTTGCAGCATTCATCGGATTGTCGATGACGGCGTTTGTCACGCTGACCACGCCGGGCGTGGCCGGTTGGACGCTGACCGGCGACGGCGTTGACGTGCGGGCGATGACCTGGATGGCGACGAGATTGCGGATCGTGCCATCGTTAAGGCGACGCAGTTGGCTGGATGGATCAGGGTTGAACAGTTCACGCAGGATCGCCGAGGTGCCGAGATTATCAACGAGCCCGCCATCCAGCAGGTGCTGATAGAGCACCGACGGTGTGCGATGGGCCGGATCGGCGCAGGGGAATGGGCAGCCGCGCATGCGCACGGTTTCCAGGGCTTGCTTGTAGGCAGGCAGGTCGAGGTAGCGTGTGGCAGTGGTAAGGTCGATCCGCACCCGCGTGGGATAAGGGTTCACCGGGCAGCCGCCGCCGCTGAAATTCTTGAGCGAGATCGGCGTCAGCGCGATTGGAAACGCCGACGATGCCGCCACCGCCGTCGCTAGCGGGAAGCGGGACAGGTCCGAGCAGAGGTCGTCGAAACGGTCGGTCCGGAAGGAAAACACTTCGCCGGTACCCATGTCCGTGGCGTTGAGGATGATCAGCGGCGCGCCGGGCCGGTGGTACACATCGCCGATTGTTGCATGATGAAACAGGTGCCGCTTGAAATAGTCTCGCACCACATCGACGCGTGAGTAGTTGGGGCCCGCCAGCCGCACCAGGGTGGCCGGATTGAGCAACTGGGATTCCAGCGCCGCCATATTGTTCTGAGTAATGAAATCCCTTCTTAAAACAGGTAATCCTGCGTCACCGGTCAGTCCGAACCAGGCGGCCGTGACGCTGCCGCCTGAGGCCGACGAGATGATCTGCACATCGGCGGTGAATGGCCGCCCGGACCGGTCGGGCACCTGCGCCAGTTCGTTCAGTACCGCATAGGCGAAACCGGTCGCACGAATGCCGCCACCCGAGAACGATATGACAATGTATGGCTCATCCGCGGTGCGGGTGGTGTCGGGCGCAATCGGCAGAAGTTCCGTATTGCTGCTGTGGCCGACCAGGGGCGTATTCGGGAATGTGTAGGTACACCCGACCAGAGCACCCACAGCCAGGACTGCGAGCAGGCGGATGAAGCACATCACAGCAGTCAACTGAACACCACGATCATCGGCCGCACGATCGAGGTACCGAGCAGATTGATCGTCTGGCTGGTCGGGCTGTACCCGGTGCCGTCCAGCTTGATTTCGTAACCACGGGTCGGCAGCATCAATATGTGGTTGGTCACGCCCACTGGGTCGTCATCGGCGAGCACGGTCCGGTTTTCCTTGAACGTGACCAGCAGATATTCAATGGCCATGGCTGACTGTTCCTGGTTACCGGCAGCAACATTCGGCACGTCACGATCAGTGGTTCGTTTTGCCGATGCCGATCGCTTCTTCCGCGGTGCCATACGCTGTTCCCCGGCCCGAGCAGCTTTGACGCAGCGTATTGTTCCGGTCAGCCGGCGTCAAAGCTTTTCGCGACAGGCCCTCACGCAAACCACGTGTCCGGCAGGGTGTAGCCTTCCGGCAGCGGGTCCTCGGGGTCGAGCCCGTACTGACCAATGCTGGTAACCCAGCCCCGGCCAGACACGCTGTTGACCACCGCCGGCAAGCCACCGACCGATGCCGTGTCCTCGATCCGGCCGAGGAAATGCGTGCCGATGATCGACACATGATCCAGCGTCTCGCCGACCCGCATTTCACCCTTCGCATGCAGCACCGCCAGGCGCGACGAGGTCCCGGTCCCACAGGGCGACCGGTCGATCCGGCCGGGTGAAACGATCACCGCATTGCGGCCGGTCTTGCCGGGCGGGACGGCGGTCAGCGGTCCGGCAAACAGCGTCTGGTTCACCGTGTGGATCTGCGGATTTTCCGGATGCACGGCTGGAAGTTGCTCGGCCGCCGCCGCCTTGATGCGTTCGCCAACAGCCACCAGGTCGCGCGCTTCATGCGGCTCGATCGCGAAGCCGAGCCGCGCCGCATCGACGATTGCGTACAGCATGCCGCCATAAGCAACATCCACCATCACGCTGCCGACGCCGCCGACCTCGATCGTCCGGTCGCGATGCAGCACGAACGACGGCACGTTGCGGAAACGCACGCGCATGCAGCGACCGTTCCGACAGTCCGCCGTCACGCGCACCAGCCCGCCGGGAGTATCGAGCGTCAGCACCGTTTCCGGCTCGCGCATCGGCACCATGCCGGTTTCCAGCAGCGCGGTTACCGTGGCAATGGTATTGGACCCGGACATCGGCACGTAGTAGCGCGATTCCATGATGATCAGGCCAACATCCGCGTCCGGCGAACAGGGCGGCGTAACCAGATTGAGCGACAGCGTCACCGCCCCGCGCGGCTCGAACAGCAGCAGCTTGCGAAGCGAGTCGCCATGATCACGAAGGTTGCACATGCGCTCGAACATTGTCGCACCCGGCGGCGGCAGCACGCCGCCGGTAATGACCCGCGCGGCTTCGCCCTCGGCGTGCACCCCAACAACCGTCACCGTCCGCGACCAGTGCATGTGATGGCTCCCCTCTCGATTATTCCGTCACCGCCGCCGAACCCGACAGGAACAATTCAGCCAGCGATGCATGTCCCGCAATCGTCTCCGCCGGGCCGTCCAGCCGAACCCGTCCGCTCTCCAGCACATACGCATGGTCGCCCACTTCCAGCGCAAGCCGCACGTTCTGCTCCACCAGCAGAATCGAAACACCCGAAACCGACAGCTCCAGCAGTATGCGAAAGATCTGCGTGATCACCCGCGGCGCCAACCCCAGCGACGGCTCGTCCAGCATCAGCAGCTCCGGCTCCGCCATCAGCGCCCGCCCGATCGCCAGCATCTGCTGCTGACCCCCGGAAAGCCGGCTCGCCAACCCGCTGCGCCGCTCCTCCAGAATCGGGAACCGCCCGAACACCGTCGCCCGCAACGTCTCGAACCGCGCCCCGCTGCGTCCGACATACGCGGCCAGCAAATTCTCCTCCACCGTCAGGCGCTGGAAGATCCGCCGTCCTTCCGGACAATGCGCAATGCCGGCAGCGGTAATCCGATCCGGTCGCCAGCCGGTAATGTCGCGCCCGGCGAACAGGATACGTCCGGAACTGATCCGGCACAGCCCCGAAATCGACGACAGCAGCGTGGTCTTGCCCGCACCGTTCGCGCCGATCACCACAACGATCTCGCCCGGCCGGACCTCAAGCCGGATGCCGGACAGCACCTGTTTCGTCGCGTAGCCGGCGCCCAGCCCGTCGATTGCGAGCAAGCTCGTGGATGGCATCAAGGTCGTCATCGGTTCCCAGATAGGCCTCCTGCACGTCTCGATTCGCCTGCACCTCATGTGGCGTGCCGCCGAACAGCAGCGCACCGTGATGCAGCACATAAATCCGGTCGGACAGCGACATCACCAGCTCCATGTCGTGCTCGATCACGATCATGACCCGATCCGGCCGTCGCAACCGCAGCAGCCGGTGCTTCAACGATTCCGTTTCGGCTGAATTAAGCCCCGCCGCCGGCTCATCGAGCAGCAAGACCCGCGGCCCCGCCACCAGCGCACGGGCGATCTCCAGCATGCGCTGCCGCCCGTACGGCAGCAATTCGGCATGCGCATCGGCCGCGTCGTCCAGGTCGAATTCCCGCAGGTACTGTAAACACACCTGACGCCGGCGCGTCGCCGCCTGCCTGGCATATCCGGGTGCCAGGACCTCGCGCCAGGTGTGGCGCAGGTCCGCCGCGGCAAGCGCCACTTCCAGATTGTCCAGCACCGTCATCTGATCGAATAATCGTATGTTCTGATACGTGCGCGCCACGCCAGCCTGCGCTATCTGGTGCTTCTTCAGGTGCTGCAGCGGCTGGTCGTCCAGCAGGATGCTGCCGGCCGTCACCGAATAGGAACCGGCTGCCATGTTCACCAGGGTGGACTTGCCGGCGCCGTTCGGTCCGATCATGGCGTAGATCAGCCCAGGCTCGAACCGCATGCTGACGTCGTCGATCGCCACCACCGACCCGAAGCGCTTGGTCACATGGCTGAACACGAAGCTCATGCAGCAAACAACCAGCGCATCAGTCGGGCAGGGCCGAAGCTGCGCGGCACCAACCCCTGCGGGCGCAGCACGATCAGCGCCGCCAGCGTGAACCCGAACGCCATCATGCGGTACTGCGCCACACCGCGCAGCACCTCCGGCAACACGATCAGCGCCACCGCCCCGGTGATCACGCCCAGGATGTTGCCCACCCCGCCGATCACGATGATCAGCACGATCAGGATCGATTCGTTGAAGGTGAAGCTTTCCGGGCTGACATAGCGCTGGAACGACGCGAAGATCACGCCCGCCAGCCCACCGATCGCCGCGCTGATCGCAAATGCCGCGAGCTTCACCCGGACGGTGTCGATGCCGATGCCGCGCGCCGCATCCTGGTCCTCGCGGATCGCCGCCCACGCCTTGCCGAGAATCGACCGCTCCAGCCGCAGCACCAGCACGCCGATCACGACACATAGTCCCAGCAGCAGCCAATAAAATCCCCGCGGCGACACCAGCGCAAGTCCGGCGATTTTCGGCGTATCTATCATCATCACGCCTTGCGGACCGCCCGTAACCGAATACA
>DATIMO010000511.1:0-2538 GCA_035475215.1 Acetobacteraceae bacterium
CGCTCATCGCGTGGCATTCGCAGCGCGCCGAGCGCATTGCCGAGCGCTACGTCCTGGAGCGGCACATGGCTGCGGTGGCCGCCAGCCTCGCCGACATGCAGCGCGAGGCCGCGGCGGCCACGGCCGGCGGTCCACCGGTGCTCGCGCTTCTCGACGGCGCGGCAGACCCGATCGCGGGCGCCGCCTTGCAGGGCCTGGTACAGGAAATGGCGGACAAGTCGGACGTGTCCGTCACTAGTACCGAAATGCTGCCCGCCAGCCAGTCGGGCCCGTACCGGCGGATCGGCCTGCACGTATCGGTCTATTCACCGCGTTGGCCGACTCTCGTGCAACTCCTTCAGTCGATCGAGCAGGCAACGCCGCGCATGCAGGTCGACGATCTGCAGATCCACGGCCTGCCGGCGCGGCTTGCAGGCGATGGGCCGCCGATCGATGCCAGCTTTTCGGTGTTCGCCTTTCGCGCCGCCGAACCGTCCAGGAACGGCGAATAGAAGCCACCGCACGACTTGCATGAAACTCACGCCGGTCCAGCCGGCTGCGGAAGAACCGCGGCACCGGTATGTCGTAACGAAATCCGGCCTGTCCCAATTCCCAACGGAGACATTCTTCGATTCCAGCAAGCCGGGACCCAGCGCACGATGGACCTTGATTGCCAGTCCTATGATCTGCTGCGATCTTCGCGTTCTTCGTGAACTTTGTGTTGAATCCGACCGTCTCACCCGCCGCCGCCACTGCCGCGAGAATCGGTCGGGCTGGTGAACGAGATATTGTCGCGGGCATCTGATTTTGTCGGCGGCATGGGTCGCATCGAACCGTGGCGCTCATCAGCCGCTGGTTCGCGTCAGTGCCGCGCGTTCCCGCAGCAGCAACGAGAACACGGCCGGATCCTGCAGCAGATAGCGACGCGCCAACCGATATGGATCACGGCCGAGCCGGTGCAGCCACTCCAGCCCGACGGACTGCATCCAGTGCGGGGCGCGCGGGCGTGCCCCGGCCAGGAATTCGAGGCTCGCGCCAATACACAGCCCCAATCCCGTCGCCTGTCCGCTCGCCTTGATCGCGGCCGCCAGGATCTCCTGCCGCGGTGAGCCCACCGCCAGGAACACCAGCCGTGCCGGATGTTCGATCACGAACCGTACCGCGGCGGCGAGGCCTTCGGGATCGCGCTCGAACCCGATCGGCGGATCGTAATGTGCGGGCGCTGCCAAGCCGGTGCGCTGGATCAGGCGCGCCAGCCAGGCGTCATGCAATCCGATGATCGTGACCCGTTCATCCGGCGGCACATCGCGCAGCAGACGCTCGGTCAGATCGCTGCCCGTTACCACGCGCGGTGCGGTCAGCCCGAACACCCGCGCCGCGCCGGCTACGACACGCGAATCCAGCAGCCGCAACGCGGCGTTCCGATAGACCGCCGCCAGCACAGGGTTGCCGGCAATCCGCACAAGGTGGTCGGCGTTCGGGGTTACCACGTAATCGAACGGGGCCTGCGGCGAGCGCGCCAACACCCAGCGAGCAGCCTCCTGCAAGACGGGATCGGCGAAGTCCAACCCAAGCAGCGGTATCGTTTGCATCATAATCCGAATCCCAGAGTGAGCAGCGTGATGCTGCGGACGTAACTGCCTCCGACCGACGCGGATTGTCCGTGGGAGCTGCGCAAATCCGTGAACACCTCGGTGCCCGAGACCCGCATGCGGCGATTGAGCAGCCATGTGACTCCGGCCCCCAGCGTGTAGGACGTCTGGGTACCGCCGCCTTGCAGGAAGTCTGCGCGTTGCACACCGGCAAAACCGCGCAGCAGCACGTTGCGCAGATATTCGTGGTCGATCGTCAGATGTGCCGTCGTGTAGGTGTACCCAGCCACGCCCTCCTGCGCCGCGTCCTCGATCGTGCGGGCCAGGGTGGCCGTCAGCGTCGTCATGCCTGTGGGCGACCAGCTTGCGTCCGCCTCGGCCACCGGCGCCCCATGCGCCTGGTACTGGGGCGCCGCGAACTGGCGCTGTTCCCACCCGAACAGCAGGCGCAGCCCCCAGTCAGAGCCGCTGTAGTCGATGCCGGTCAGCGCGATCAGGCCGGAGGAATTGCGCGTGGGGGCTCCTGGCGCCGGCGCAGTGTAGAGCGACCCGAGGCCGCGCAGGACGACCACCAGATTGCGTTGCGGCGCGAGCTCGTAGCTTGCCGCCATTCCGCCCTGCAGCACGTCGCGGTCGCGGTCGGCCTGCGGCGTCGATACACCCATGATCGTGGTGGATGCGAAGCGGTAGCTGGTCAGTTCAAGGCTTGGAATCAGCGACAGTCGGTTGAACGTATGGCTGTAGTTGAGGCGGAAATCATTGACCTCATAGGCCACCGGCTGATCTGTCGGCAGCGCATCGACTGCGGTGCGGTCCTGATGCAACGACAGATGCGCCGCCGCCAGCGTCAGCCGGTCCCGACCGATATCCAGCGTTCCGCCCAGCGAACCGGTCCAGTCGGTGCGGCTCTGGCTCGGTATGTTCAGGCTGCGCAGGTCGTCGATGCTGACGAAGGCGCCGATGCTGT
>DATIMO010000512.1:0-4739 GCA_035475215.1 Acetobacteraceae bacterium
CGACATAACCTGGCCAGGCTTCCAGCCCGGCTGTTGCGGCGCCGCGACGGCGCGTCGTCAGAGCCATTTATCGCTGCTCCTCGGCAATCGCGGCGATGGTGCGCGTCAACAGACGCAAATCGTTGCGCAGCTCTGCCGTGCTTTGCGCGCGTCCCTGTTCGGTTTCGGTCAACAGGCGCTGCAGGTATATCTCGATGTTGCGCAGATGCCCGCGCGCCAGGTCGTCCGACCCGCCCTCGCTTCGCCGATCTGCGATGCGTTGCAACGCCGGCCCAAGTGCGGCCTGCGCTTCGGCGATGCGCAGCATCAATTGCTGATTGGCGCGCATGGTATCGGAAAATGCGCCCATCCGCTCGGTCAGTGCCAGCACCGCCTGGTTGGAATTGGCCCGACTTTCCTCGCCACGCGCCAATATGTTTTGCAGGTTTTCCATGTTTTCGGCTGTCTGCTCCAGCAGCGCCTGGACATAGACGGGGATCGAGCCCTCACCTTCGGCAACCAGCCCCGAGGAAAGGCGCGTCAGACCGGCCAGCCACTCCTCCAGTTCATTGAAGAACCGGTTCTGCGCCTGCCCGGCCGTCAGATCGAGAAACCCCAGTACCAGTGCGCCTGACAACCCGAACAGACTGGCTGAAAACGCGGTGCCCATCCCGTTCAGCGGGCCGGCTAGCCCGGACTTGAGCTGCTCGAACATCAGATTGAGATCGCTGGTCGCGCTGATCGACATGCCACCGATCACATCCGACACCGCGCCGACGGTCTTCAGCAACCCCCAGAACGTGCCGAGCAGGCCGAGGAAGATCAGCAACCCCGTCATGTAGCGTGACAGTTCCCGGCTTTCGTCCAACCGCGAGGCAATGCTGTCGAGCAGGCTGCGTGTGGCTGTCGCTGACAGCGTAAAGCGGCTCTGTCCGGGGCGGGTCGATGCGTCACGCGCCGCCAGCATGCTGGCCATCGGCGCCAGCAGCTTGGGGGACGGCAGCGCGGCCAGCCGCGGTCGCCCGGTCTGGTAAGTCTCGACCCAGGTCACCTCGGGCGACAGACGCAGCACCTGGCGCAGATTCCAGGCAATACCGGCCGCCAGGATGAACACGATCAGGCTGTTCAGCCCGACATTGTTGTCAAAAATGCGTAGCAGCACCGGGGCCAGCAGCCCGGCGACGACGCCGACAGCGACCAGGAACAGCAGCATGCGAATCAGATACACGGTGGGGCGTGTCATTCTTGTTTTCCCCCGGAAGTCGTGTGCGGCCCCGCCGCCGCGGTAGTGGCGGGAGCATTGGCGCCCATCACGCTGATGTCCGCCCGGTCGGCCGGACCGCTGCCGGCCTCGGAGCCCAGCGCACGGACGTAGATACGGGTGGATGGCACGCCGGCGGCCATCAAGGCACTGCGAACCGCCAGTGCGCGGGCGAGTGACAGGCGCCGGGCCGACGACGGATCGGCCGCCTGCCCCTGCGCATAGGCGAGCACATTGAAGCTGATCGTATCGTTCTCCGGTACCGAGTGTGCCAGTTGCTTCACCGCCGCCGCGCCAGAGGTGCTGAGGTCCGAGGCCTCCGCACCGAACGTGACTGTCAGGCTCGCGGCATTCGCAGCCGTAGGGGCGCTCCCGGCGTTCGCGGCCGGCGGTGACATCGGGCTGGCCGGCGGCGCCGAGGGTGCTACCGGCGGCGCCGGGGGTGGTGCCAGGGGTCCTGCCAATGCGACCTGAGGCGGTGGTGCGGGGGATAGCAGGGCAGCCGGCGGCGGTGGAGGTGGCGTCGACGGCTTGTTCAGAGCGGATAGCGGGGCGGCGGGTGACCGGGAAGCTAGCGGGTTCTGCGGAGCGGGAGCGGGTAGCGCAGCGGGCGGCGCCAGCGCTGTCGATGGGCTGACGGAAGCAGTAGCAACAGGCGGGCCCTCCGCGGGTGGAACCGGCGGGACCGGCAGCGCGGGGGCAACCTGCCGCCGTGCCTGACGCGAGCGTACAGTCGCACGCGACCCCGGCGTCTGCCGATCGCGATGACCACTGGCGGTGCCGGGTGGCGACAGCGCCTTGAGCGCGTCGAGGTTCACCGTGACCTGCGCAAGCGCCGGTCCACCAGTATAAAGCGGAATAGTAAGCAAGAGGAACAAGAATCGCATCTGCTGGGCAACCTACCCGAGCGCGCGGTGCGGCTCAATTCAGTGTTGGCGGCCTCAACGTGTGAACCTGTGGCGCCGGCAATCCGAATGGAGGGGGCAACGCGACCCAATCTGTTTCTATCCCCCGGCAATGCTCGGGGGATCGACGATCCGGACCTCCCATTCGGTTCCCTTGACACGTTCAAGCAGGCGTTGATCGGCCGTCACCAGCTTGGGGTTGCGCTGTTCCGATAGGGGCAGATCCGATAGGGGCAGACAGGAGCAATCATAGGGCTGCATGATCGAACCTGCGGCAAATCGCGGCCGCGCGGCTCGCAAGCGGAGCTATGGGGCTGGTCGATACAGCCGGCCGAGATCGATCTGCAAATCGACCCCACCCCCTGGGCACGACGCTCGAATCGGGCCACTCCGCACTATACAAGCTGGTGGAGCAGGGTTTGCAACCACGGCGGGACCAGTGTCCTTCGGTTCCACGCAACCTGCCTACCCCGCTCGCCCCTCCACCACCACTTCGCGCAGCTTGTCGTACAGATGCGCATTCCCGGCCACCACGTTCCCGGTCTGTAGCGGATCGCCGCCAGCCGGATCGGTGGCGAAGCCGCCCGATTCGCGCACCAGCAGCAACCCTGCCGCCATGTCCCACGGGTTCAATCCCAACTCCCAGTAGCCGTCGTATCGGCCCGCCGCCACCCACGCCAGGTCCAGTGCCGCCGCGCCGAAGCGACGAATACCGGCAACTTGGGGCATCAGTTGCGCCAGGGTGCGCAAGAACATCGCCCGTCGCCCGGCGGCAACCGCGGCGAACGGCACTCCCGTGGCGAAAACCGCGTCCTTGAACTCTCGCCGGGCCGAGACCCGCAGCCGGCGTTCGTTGATGAAGGCGCCGCCGCCCTTCTCGGCCCAGAACATTTCGTCCACCGCCGGAGCGTAAACCAGTCCGGCCATCAGCTCTGATCCGCCGTCCGGCAATCGACGCTCCAGCCCGATGCTGATCGCCCAGTGGGGGATGCCGTGCAGGAAGTTCGTGGTCCCATCGAGCGGATCGACCACCCAGCGCCAAGCCCAGTTTTCTGACCCCGACGCACCTGACTCCTCCATGAGGAAGGCATAACCGGGGCGGGCCCGATTCAACTCCTCCTGCAACGTCGCCTCGGCGCGCAGGTCGGCCTGGGAAACGAAATCCGACGGTCCCTTCACGCTGACCTGAAGCTGCTCGACCTCATTGAAATCGCGCAGTAGGCGTTTCGATGCCTTCTGCGCGGCGTTGGCCATCACCGTCAGGTGCGGGGACAGGCGGAATGCCACAGGGATTTGCCTCGCCGATCAGTCGCCGGTCAGCCCTTGAACCGCTCGACATAGCTGCCGTCCTCGGTCCTGACGACCACGCGCTCACCGGTCTCGATGAATGGTGGCACCGAGGTCTTCACACCATTCGACAGCTTTGCCGGCTTGTACGATGACGCCGCAGTCTGGCCCCGCACCACGGGGTCTGCCTCGACCACCTCCAGCACGACTGTGGACGGCAAATGGGCGGCGACCGGATCTCCTTCCACCAGGTCGATTGTGATGTTCATGTTATCCTGCAGGAACGGAGCTGCGTCACCCAGCAGTTCGAGCGGAATGTGGGTTTGCTCGAAGCTCTCCGGGTCCATCAGCACCATGTTCGGGGCTTCGGTGTAGGAGTACGTATACTCCTTCTCCTCGGTCATCAGCCGCTCGACTGTGTCGGCGGTGCGCCAACGCTCGTTGGTCTTGTTGCCGGATTTCAGGTCACGCATTTCCACCTGGATGAAAGCGCCGCCCTTCCCTGGGGTGATGATCTGCTGTTTGAGCACGGTCCAGCGCCGGCCTTCGTGCTCGATCACCTGTCCGGCGCGGATCAGGTTGGCCTGCTGCTTCATGGTCGCTCATTTTCTCAGTGGCGAGGGTGCCGGCTTCTAGACCGGGCCTCATTCGGCGGCAAGCGATTGGGTAGAGGGCAGGTTCACGCTCCGGCGCGGTTATCAGGAGAGCAGTCGGGCGGCCTTGCCGTTCGCGTGAACCAGCTTCACAGCCTTTTTGTCGAACGAGATGAATGCGTCCGCTCCTAGCCAGCTTCCCTCATAAGCAATCACTCCGTCCGCGAAATCGCCGCCCGAATTCAGTATGGCCAACCCGGCCTCTACTGCTGGCCGGTTCACCACAACATTCACACTGTTGACCAGGCGTCGAATCGCTGCCGCGATTTCAGCGGAGGAGATTTTGTAGCCCTGCGACAGCACCCAGACCAGTTCACAAAGGGCTGGCAGTGCCAGGGCAACCACGTCCGCGTTGGCTAGCTCGGCCTGGGCGATCGTGCTTTGCCGTGGATCATCGCCGGTCATGGCTCGAGCAAGAACATTGGTGTCGGCGGTGATCTTCACCGTTTTCCGGCCCAGCCCCGCGAGGCGATTTGGTTCATTTCCTCGATGGACAGGGACGGGCCATTCTCCCTTTTCAGCAGGTTGAAAACCTCCGAAATCTGACCGGTCGGTCGTGCGGCCTTCACCTCGATCCGACCATCCGGAAGCTTGTCCACAATGATACGTTCCCCGGGACGTACACCGAGATGCTCAAGCACATCCTTGCGGAGG
>DATIMO010000513.1:0-2559 GCA_035475215.1 Acetobacteraceae bacterium
CCGCTCCTTCAGTTCCTCGGCGACCAGGAACGCGAGTTCCAGCGATTGTTCGGCGTTCAGCCGCGGGTCGCAGTTGGTTTCGTAACGTTCGGACAGATTCGCTTCGGTCAGCCGATGCGCCCCGCCCGTGCATTCGGTCACATCCTGGCCGGTCATTTCCACGTGGACGCCGCCGGCCCACGTGCCCTCGGCGGCGTGGATATCGAAGAAGCTGCGTGCTTCCGACAGAATGGCGTCGAAGCTGCGGGTCTTGAGGTTGGCGGCTGTCGAGACGGTGTTGCCGTGCATCGGATCGCTGATCCACACCACCTTGCGCCCGGCGCGTTCCACAGCGCGGACCAGCGGCGGCAGACGCGCGGCAATCTTGTCCGCACCCATGCGGCTGATCAGCGTGATGCGGCCGGACTCATTCGCCGGGTTGAGCGTATCGAGGATGCGCAGCAGGTCGTCCGGCTCCAGGCTGGGGCCGGCCTTCATGCCGATCGGGTTCTTCAGGCCGCGCAGAAATTCCACATGCGCCCCGTCCGCCTGGCGGGTGCGGTCGCCGATCCACAGGAAATGCGCCGAGCAGCCGTACCATTCGCCGCTAGTGGAATCGACGCGGGTCAGCGCCTGTTCGTACGGCAGCAGCAGCGCTTCATGCGCGACGTAGAAATCTGTTTCGCGCATGTCGCGTGTGGTCTGGCTGGTCATGCCGCAGGCGGCCATGAAGGACAGCGTCTCGTCGATGCGGTGCGCCAGATCGCGGTAGCGTTCAGCGAGCGGCGAGCGTTCCACGAAGCCCAGGTTCCAGCGATGCACCTCATGCAGGTCGGCATACCCGCCGGAGGCGAAGGCGCGCAGCAGATTGAGCTTGCTGGCGGCCTGGAAATAGCCGAGCTCCATGCGCGTCGGGTCCGGTGTGCGGGCTTCGGCGGTGAAGTCCGGGCCGTTGATGATGTCGCCGCGATAGCTGGGCAGGCTGATGCCGCCCTGGGTTTCGGTATCGGAACTGCGCGGTTTGGCGTACTGGCCGGCCATACGACCCAGTTTCACGACTGGCAGAGAGGCGCCGAAGGTCAGCACCACCGACATCTGCAGCAGCACGCGGAACGTGTCGCGCAGCACGTTCGCAGTGAAATCGGTGAAGCTTTCGGCACAGTCGCCACCGAGCAGGACGAAGCCCTTGCCATCGGCGGCGGTGGCCAGCGCGGCTTTCAACCGTCGCGCCTCCCCGGCAAAGACCAACGGAGGATATTTGCGCAGCTTGCGCTCGATGGCTTCGAGCTGCGCCGGGTCCGGATAGGCCGGCGCCTGGCGGATCGGGCGGGAGCGCCAGGATTCGGGCTTCCAGGGGTTGGTGGTAGGGTTCATTCGCGTGCTCCTGGGTCGCCGACGTCGGCGGCCCAGGTGGTTATGACGGGATTTCGGCGCGAAGGCCACTTGCGAAAGCGGCCCCCACGATCAGAGCGTGATCGCTGGAGGCGGACCCGTCAGAAAGCGTGAATCACGCTCTCGAACAGAGCAAGCTGGACCATGACCACGCTTTTGGCGCCTACTGCAAGTCCACCTGATCGAAGTAGTGCGGTGAACCCAGCGGGCTGAGCTGGAAGCCCACCACGTTCTTGCGCATCGGCACGCTGACCAGCGAATGCGCGATGGGAACCAGCGGTACCTGCTCGTGCATGATCACCTGTGCCTTTTCGTATAGCGGCGTGCGCTGCGACCGAGTGGTAAGTTGCTTGGCCTGGGTCACCAGATCATCATACGACTTGTCACACCAGCGGCTGGCTGATCCGCTCTTCGCGGCGGCACAGCTCAGCAGCACGTAGAAGAAATTGTCGGGGTCGCCGATATCGGCGCTCCAGCCCAGCAGCACGGTCTGATGGTCACCCTGCCGCTCCCGTTTCAGATACTCGCCCCATTCATAGGTAACGATCTTCGCGGTGACACCGATCTTCGCCAGGTCGGCCTGCATCGATTCCGCCATGCGCTTGGCGTTCGGATTGTAGGGCCGCTGCACCGGCATCGCCCAGATATCAGTGGAAAAGCCATTGGGATAGCCGGCTTCGGCCAGCAGCTTTTTCGCAGCTTCCGGATCGTGCGGGTAATCCTGCACATCCTTGTTGAATGACCAGAGATTCGGCGGGATCAGGTTAACCGCATCCACACCCGTGCCCAGATACACCGAATCCAGGATCGCCTTCTTGTCGATCGCCATCGCCATCGCGCGACGCACGCGCACATCGTCGAACGGCTTCTTTTCCACGTTGAACGCCCAGTAGCCGATATTCAGCGCCGGCCCGCTGAGCACCTTCAGGTTGGGATCGGCCTTCATGGCAGCCAGGTCCGCCGGGTTCGGCAACGCAATGATCTGGCACTCATCGGCCTTCAGCTTGGCGAAGCGCACAGACGGATCGCGCGTGATCGCGAACACCAGCGTGTCGATCTTCGGCTTGCCATTCCAGTAGTTCGGGTTCGCTGCGTAGCGGATCACCGAATCCGGCTGGTAGTTCACGAACACGAACGGGCCGGTACCGACCGGCAACTGGTCGAATTTTTCGGGTGTTCCCGCTTTCA
>DATIMO010000514.1:0-3908 GCA_035475215.1 Acetobacteraceae bacterium
GGCCGAGCAGATGAAAAACAAGGAGTGAGCACGGGAAGAACAGGAACAGGAATTGGTACGAGTTGAAGAGCACGGGATTTTATCCGCGACTGATCTCACCGGGTTCATACCTCATTCGATCGGGTCGAGCAAATGGCAGGATCACCGTTGCGGCCCCGTTGCCCTGCAACGAACCGATCGTGACGCAGAGACAAGTTTGTCACCGCGCACCCTGTACGCCTCAGATGGGCGGTAATCGATCCCCGTACTCGCCGATCGCGCTCCTCAGCGCCGTCAGCACTGCGGCAATCGAAAGAGCGGCACGCGGTCCCCGACCGGCCTCCTGCCACGCGGGAATGGTCAGCAACCAGCGCACCGGGTGCTGATCCGGCGTAGCCCGGCGCAATCCAAACCGTGCATCCGCTGCCAGGATAACCAATTCCGCGCCACCGATCTCGACCCGTCCGGCCGCCCCCCACAGCGCCAGGCAATCGATCAGCAGCGCCCGCAACTCAGCATCAGTCACAAACATGGCCCGCTAATAATCTCCGATGCAACCTTCCGCTGCTGCCATCGCCCGTCATCCAGGCCGCCGAGAAACCGCCCGCCTTCCATCACCACCTTGCCGCGCAGCATCGTCAGGCACGGCCAGGCCAGCATCTGTCTTCCCTCCCACGGCGTGTAGTCGGCCTCGTGCAAGTCCGCAGCCCGGATAACCCGCCGGTCCCCCGGGTCCAATACGCAGATGTCAGCGTCCGAACCCGCCGCCAGCGCACCCTTGCGCGGATACAGCCCCATGAGCTTCGCCGCGTTCGAAGCCACCAGATCGACGAATCGGGACAACGAATACCCCCGCCGTCCCACCATTTCGGTGTACATCAGCGCCACCCGTGGCTCCACGCCGGCATTGCCGCCCGTGGTGTCATCGATCCGCGCGCCCTGGATTTTCTGCTTCAGCGTGCAGCAGATCTCGTCGGTGGCGACGCAGTTGATCGAACCATCCAGCGTCCCGGCCCACAGCGCCGCCTGGTCCTCGACCGACTTCAACGACGGATACGTATGATAGATCTGCCCGTTCGGCCGGCGATAATCCTCGTTCGTATATAGCATGTACTGATGCAGCGACTCGCCATAGATCGGCACACCGCGCGCCCGTGCCTCGCGAATCGCCGAAACGCCAGACGCCGCCGAGGTGTGCATCATGTAAAGCGCCGTGCCGCGCACCTGCTCCGCCAGCCGGATCACCCGACGGAACGAGATGTCCTCGGACAGAGTATTGTGCACCTCCGCCAGGTTGACGAATTCCGGCCGCCCCTCGCGGATCAGCTTGCCGTACATGTGCATGACGATGTCGTTGTCCTCGGAGTGAATCACCCCGACCCCGCCATTCGCCGCGAGAACCTGGAACACTTCCCAGATGTCGCCGAAATCGACCATGCGGCCCTTGCGCGACGGCGTGATGTCGGTGGTGAAAATCTTCACGGTCGGGAAACCGGCCTGGATCGCTTCAGCAAGCTGGGCGAAGAGCGTGACCGGCAGCGCCCCCTCCACCATCAGGTGCTGTGCGTAGTCGCACGCCGAATGGCCCTTCCAGTCCTCCTCCCGTCGGGCAATGGCGTCCTGCACCGAAGCGCCCTGCGAACAGCGGGTGAAATCGATGATTGTGGTGGTCCCGCCATGCACGGCGGCGCGGCTGACGATGTCCGGCGGATCGGTCAGCCCGGCGGTGCCGTCCGGGTTCGGCAGGAACCATTTGCAGTGCACATGCGGATCGATCCCGCCCGGCATGACGATCTTGCCGGTGGCATCGATCAACCGCGCGCCGTCCAGCACCGGCAGACTACCCGGCGCCGCCACCGCGACGATCCGATCCCCGGCAATCGCCAGGTCGAACGCCCCGACACCCTGCGGCGTGACAACCGCATCGCCGCGCACGACCAGATCGATCATCTGCATCCTCCCGCCGGGTCTCGCCTCGCATGCTTGCCGACGAGGCGGTTGCCCGCAATGGTGCGCGCATGGAAGCACAGAATTTCGATGTCATTGTGATCGGCGCCGGCATTGCCGGATCCACGACCGCGGCAGCACTGTCCGCCAGCCACCGCGTGGCTTTGATCGAGGCGGAGGAACAGGCCGGCTATCACAGCACCGGCCGCTCCGCCGCGGTCTGGATTCAGAACTATGGGCCGCCTGACGTACGCCTGCTCACCGGCCTGTCGCGCGAATTCTTCGAATCACCGCCGCCGGGTTTCGCCGAGGCGCCGCTGATGCAGCGCCGCCCGGTCGTGTCCCTGGCGACCAACGAACAGCTCCCACAACTTGAAGCCATGCTGGCTCAGGGGATCGGGCTCCGGCCAATCTCGCTGGACGACGTCCGCGGCATGGTTCCGGCGCTGCGTTTGGACTTCGCTGCGGGGGCAGCGATCGAGCGGGACGCGTTCGACATGGACGTGGCCGGCATTCATCAGGGGTTTCTGCGCCAACTACGCGCCCGAAACGGCCTTCTGGCCGTGCGCCATCGGGCCGGTCGCATCGAAAGACGCGCCGGAGGCTGGGACGTGCATACCAGCGGCGGCGCCATATTCCGCGCTCCGGTGATCGTCAACGCCGCCGGTGCCTGGGGCGATGATGTGGCAACGATTGCCGGCCTCTCACCAATCGGTCTCACCCCCTGCCGGCGAACCGCCGCGATTATCGATCCATCGCCCTGGGACGTAGCCGGTTGGCCGTTGCTGGCCGATGTCGGTCACAGTTGGTACGCCCGTCCGGAGGCGCGCACCCGGCTGCTGGTTTCTCCGGCCGACGAAACGCCGATACACGCGCATGACGTGCAGCCGGACGAGTTCGACATCGCCACCGGGATCGCCCGCATGCAGGACGCGCTGGCAATAGAGGTTCGCAGGGTCGAGCATAGCTGGGCCGGGCTGCGAACGTTTGCGCCCGATCGCAGCCTTGCGTTCGGTTGGGATCCGGTAGCCGAAGGGTTCTTCTGGTGTGTCGGGCAAGGGGGCTATGGGATTCAGACCTCGCCGGCCGCCGGACGGTTGGTGGCCGACCTGATTGCCGGACGCGATCCCGGGCCGGCCGCCGCCATCGTCGCGGCAGTGGACCCAGGTCGATTCGCACTCGCGCCGTAGTGGCACGATCGACCGAATAAAATACCAATGGGTAGGAACGGTGCTTGCGTCAGCAACGCGACTCCGCAGTAATACACGGCATGAATGCTGCCTCGCCACCACTTCCCGCTGGCACCCCAAACGGCAAAGGCTCCCCCGCTCCAGTTCTGCGGCTTCGCCTGATCGGCCAAATGCAAGCGCAATCAGCGGGCGGGCAGAACGTTCTTCCGATCGGCCGCAAGACCCGGGCGCTGCTTGCCGTTGTCACCCTGACCGCCCCACGCCCGTCCCTGCGCGGACGATTGGCCGAGTTGCTCTGGAGCCGGCGACCCGAAGAGCAGGCCCGCGCCTCGTTGCGACAGGAGATTCACCGGCTTCTTGAAGCGCTGACTCCGGCTGGGGACGACATCCTGGTGGTCAATCGCGATCACGTCACACTGCGGCCCGGAGCCGCCTGGGTGGACGTGACCGAGGTGATGCGCGCGACGATCGACAGCCCCGGGCCATTGTCGCTGCTGGAGGGCGACCTGCTCGAGGATCTCGACGGTCTCGATGCCGCGTTCGACCTGTGGCTGACGACCGAGCGCGAGCGCCTGCGCGACCGCGGCCGCACGCTGGGGGAACTGCTGTTACGAGCGCAAAGCGAGCCGGAGTTGGCGATTCCGGCGGCGCAGCGGCTGTTGCAGATCGATCGGGCGCATGAAGGGGCGTGGCGCGCCCTGATGCGCGCCCATGCCGCCCGCGGCGAGCGTGGCATGGCAATCCAGGCTTATGACCGGTGCCGCGCTGTGCTTGCGGACTTGATGGATGCGG
>DATIMO010000515.1:0-2652 GCA_035475215.1 Acetobacteraceae bacterium
TGACCCTGTGCGCGCGCACGCTGGGTGCCTCGCGCTTCGGGCGCGTGCTGCGCGCCGCCCGTGAGACCGAGCAGCGGGTCACCGCCGCCGGCCTGAACATACGGCGCGCCCGACTGATTGCTTACGCCGTCGCCGGTGCTATCGGCGCACTTGCCGGCTGGCTGTTGGCTGTCCATGCCGAGTTCGTCAGCCCAGCGATCATGGAATGGCGCATCTCCGGTGAGTTGCTGGTCATGGTGATCCTCGGTGGTGCAGCCACGCCGGAGGGCGCCGCGCTGGGCGCTATTGCGCTGACGCTCGGGGAAGCGGCGCTGGGCGGTGCCACCGAGCATTGGCGGCTGATCCTCGGGCCATTGATCGTGCTGCTGGCGCTGACCGGCCGGCGGCAGCGCCGCCCGGCATGACGGCAGTGCTGGAGCTGCGCGGCCTCTGCAAATCCTTCGGCGCTCTGGCCGTGACCCGCGACGTCTGGCTATCTCTGCCGCCGAATGAGTTGCACGCGCTGATCGGACCCAATGGGGCTGGCAAGACCAGCCTGATCGGGCAGATCACCGGAACCCTGGCGCCCGACGCCGGCGAGGTCCATCTGTGCGGCCGCAACATTACACATCTCCCGGGACACCGGCGGGCACGGCTGGGGCTGGCCCGTAGCTTCCAGGTGACGGCTCTGGTCGGCGGCTTCTCGGCACTCGAGAACGTGGCCCTGTCGGTGCAGGGGCGGAGCCGGCATTCGCTGCGCCCGTTCGGTCGAGCCGCAAATGAGGCGGCACTGAACGACCCGGCGCGTGCCGCGCTGCGCACCGTCGGTTTGGCAGATCGTGCCCATGTGCCGGCCGCCGAACTGGCACATGGGGAGCAACGGCTGCTGGAACTGGCCTGCGCGCTGGCCGGTGAACCACGCTGTCTCGTACTGGATGAACCGCTGGCCGGCATGGGCCTGGCCGAAGCCGGCAAGGTCGTGGACCTGTTGCGGCAGTTGAAGGCCCGGTTCACGATCCTGCTGGTCGAGCACGATCTGGACGCGGTGTTCGCCCTGGCCGACCGGATCTCGGTCCTGATCGGCGGTCGGATCGCCGCTACGGACGAGCCCGCGCATATCCGTGCCGATCCTGTGCTGCGCGCCGCCTATCTCGGCGACGCGTTGGAGTGAGACGCCGCCGCTTGCGGCGGCCCGCGCAGTGGTCAACCGTATCGCGAACCGACAGCAAGAGGGAGCCTGGCCATGACCGCGCCTGCCATGACCGCCGGCGTTACCGCATCAGGCAACAGCCTGGATGGGATTGCGTGGAACATCCTCGGCCAGACCTACAAGCCGCTGCAGCGCACTGAAAGCAGCATGGCCTGGCATGCCAGTTTCCCACCCGGCACCTTCGTTCCGCCGCACATCCATCCCACGCAGGAGGAGTTCATCTACATGTTCAGCGGCCGATTGGACGTGGTCCTTGACGGAACACCGGCTGGCGCCGGGCCCGGCGACCTGATTCGCCTGCTGCGCGGCATCCCGCACGGGTTGTTCAATAACAGCCAGGCGGACGTGACCTGTCTGTTCTGGGTCGCGCCGGCACGCATGTTGTGGGAATTGTTCGAGAAAATTCACAACGTTCCAGATCCGGCCGAAGTGGTGCGACTGGCCGGACAGCACGAGGTACACTTTCTACCCCCGCCCGGCTGATTTCGATTGACCTTCGTCCAATCGGCATCCCACCCTGAAGGATGCTTCTGCACGGGAGGTGCCGGATGCAACGGTTGCTCCTTCTTACGACGGCCTTTTTCGGAATGGCCTCGTTCTGGACCGGACGCCCAGCTCATGCGATCGAGCCTGTGGACGTCGCGTTGGTGCTGGTCGATGACGTTTCGGGCAGCATCAACGATGACGAATACAAGCTGGAAAAGCAGGGCTACTACGCCGCCTTCACCAGCGACAGCGTGGTGGCCGCCATACAGGGCGGACCTGTTGGCGCCGTAGCGGTCATGTTCGTGGAATTTGCCGGTGCCGGGCAGGTGGAAAACGTGGTGGACTGGACCATCGTGCGCGATGCCGATTCCGCCCGGGCGTTTGCCCAGAAGTTGCAGGACGCGCCACGATCATCCTGGGGGCACACGGCAATCGGCGACGGCGTCACGCTGGCAATGCAGGATCTTGCGGCCAGCGGGGTGAAGGCCACACGACGAATTATCGACGTCGCCGGCGATGGCACCAACAATTCCGGGCGCCCGGTGGAAGAAGCGCGGGATGAAGCCGCGCAGCAGGGCATCATCATCAACGGGCTGGCGATCGCAAACGAAAGCGACATTCCGTGGCTGCAGCGGCACACCCATCCGCCGGGTGGCCTGGCCAACTACTATCGGCACAGCGTCACCGCAGGTGAAACCAGTTTCGTGCTGGAAGTGCACGACTATCACAGCTTCGGCGAAGCCGTGACGCGCAAGCTGGTGCAGGAGATCGCCCGCCGAGTGGCGGCTGATCGGAACGGGTGAGCCGAACCCAAGCGGACTTACCGAGAGCAGCGGGCTGGGTCAGAGCGTGATCGCTTGAGGCGGACCCGCCGCAATGCGTGAGTTGCCAGATGATGCGATCGCCGCAGCCAATCCGATCATCGTGGTCGAGGTGCTGTCGCCGTCAACCAGTAATCTTGCCGGCAGGCTGGCAGA
>DATIMO010000516.1:0-8761 GCA_035475215.1 Acetobacteraceae bacterium
TCCCAGCGGTCCCATGTGGTCGGAGAAGACGAACGGTCCGATCATCCGCCGCTTGGCGAACGGAAGGACCCGGCCGACCTCGAAGCCGCCGCCGAGATCGCGGGCTGCAAAGTTGACGGTGCGCTTGGCCAGCCGGACGCCCAGCACCCCGATGTAAAAATCGAGGTTCGCCTGTGCGCCGCTGACGATCGCCGTGACGTGGTGCAGCCCTCGGATGCGGTCATGTTCGGCTATGGCCAGCTCCTGGGAAAGTGCGGGCAGCTGATCGGTTGGCTTTCCGTTCCAGCGTGCCTCGATTGCAACGCCCGAGGTCGACGGCGGTTGCGTAGTTTGATTGGCCGCCCCGTCGAGGGCGTCAGCACTCCGCAAAGCGCCAAGTGCCACGGTCAGAGCGCTGTTTGTCGCAATTACGGCGTTGCATCTCATCCTTGCTGGAGGAGTGCAACGAACCGTTGTGCCCCCGGCGGCAGGACAAAGGCTTGGTCATTCACAACGACCGATATTGCTTCGGCGTCGCTGGGAGCGCTGGCGATCGTGAGACTGGCAGATGTCATGTCCACCGTCAGTGAGTGCTTGCGGTAACGGATTCGCAGCGAAAGCCGCCTGAGTTGTTCAGGAAGCACGGGATGGAAGTGGAGTTCGTTGCCGCGCAGCTCCAGGCCCGTATAACATCGCTGCAGCAAGTCAACGGTTCCGGCCATCGCCCCGAGATGTATGCCCTCGGGCGTGGTCCCACCCTGAATATCGTCGATATCGCTGTGCAACGCGTCCGTGAACAGTGGCCATGACCGGCGTCGACAGCCCCGGGCCAGCACCCACGCATGTACGATCGCGCTCAATGTCGAGCCGTGCGACGTTCGCCGGAGATAGTAGCCGATGGTCTTGGGAATCAAGCTGCTATCGAAACTATAACCGAGCCGCGAGAAGAGCTGTGCCAACTCCTCGGCGGAAAACAGGTAAAACAGCATCAGGGCATCAGCCTGCTTGGAAAGCTTGTAGTGATTGGGTGAATCGCCTTCTGCTTCCAGGATCAGGTCGAGGCGCATGATGTTGTCGTATTTGCGACGGTACTGCGCCCAATCGAACTCCCTCAGCCCCTCATACCCTTCGAACTGGCTGACAACACCATCAGCATGGAACGGAACGTAGAGCTTGCGGCTCACCTCGTCCCAGCGCGCGGTTTCGGCTTGCTGCAAGCCCAGGGTCTCGGACAGCTCGCGGCAGCGCTCGTCGGGCAGGATCCCGAACAAGTCGAGGGCGCGTGCCAGGCACCACGCCGCCATCACGTTGGTATAGGCGTTGTTGTCCAAGCCGGCCGTATCCCGGTCGGGATAGCGGTCATGGAACTCGTCGGGTCCTATGACGCCACAGATGTCGTAGCGGCCTCGCGCGTCGTTCCATTGCGCGGCACTCGCCCAGAAACGGGCGATCTCAAAAAGCAGCTCTGCCCCGTAGTTGTAAAGGAATTCGGCGTCGTTCGTTGCCTGGTAGTACTGCCACACATTGTAAGCGACCGCGGCGCCGACATGCCGTTGAAGATGGGTGTCATCCCGGATCCAGTTTCCAGAGCGCGGATTGAGAAATTTCACGTCGGTCTCTTCGCGCCCGTTGCTGCCGCTTTGCCACGGGAACATCGCGCCGTCGTAGCCGGCTGCACGTGCGGCCCATCGCGCCTCCGCCAGCCGGCGGTACCGGTAAAGCAGGAACGTCCGAGTCAGCGTGGGCAACCGTAGAGTCAGAAACGGGAAGATGAAGAG
This sequence comes from Acetobacteraceae bacterium, assembly GCA_035475215.1. Lineage (GTDB taxonomy): Bacteria > Pseudomonadota > Alphaproteobacteria > Acetobacterales > Acetobacteraceae > DATDIC01. The sequence goes on from DATIMO010000516.1 coordinate 1,758, forward strand.
TTCGTCCCAGAAGATGTGGCCTCGGTAACCTTCGCCGTGCCACCCGCGTGGCGGAACACCAGCGTCGAGTTCCATGGTGTGTCGGGAGGCGGTTTGCAGCAGATGAAAGATGTGTAGTCGGACGATTCGATGAGTGTCGTGCGACGGGTCGGCATCCACTTCGACGAGCTCCATATCGCAGTGCCGCCACAGGTGAAGCCACGCGAGCACATGGCTCCGGAGGAGATCGTCAAACGTGCCGGCGCGCTCGACTGCGGTTCGTGCTTCAGTCTCGCTATCCGCTATGGCGCGGTCGCGCGAGGTATAGAGCGCGACGATTTTCTCCACGCCAACGCAGGTACCGGCGATCAGATCAAGCTCGATCCGTTGACCGATTTGGCATGGCTCGGTCAGGATCTTCCGTGTTGCCGTATGGCTCCGCTGATCCAGCACGACGCAGACCCGAGCAACTTGCGTGATCCGCAGCTTGGACTGCGTCGTCTCCGTCTCGAGCAGGATGGTCTCGGGATCCACCGCGATCGCGTTGCACGCGCGGAGGTGCGCAGCATTGAACGGACGGTACCGGAGTACGCCAGCGTTCACGACCTGCCCGTCCAACTTCACGCAAATTGCAAGCCGTCCCGACCAGTTTTCGGCGGTGATTGCAACGTGCTGCGCGGCAAGATGTTTTTCTTGCATATGAACGAACCGCCGCTCGGCGACGCGGGTCTGCCGGCCTGCCGAATCGCGGATGCGGACGACTCGTTCATACAGACCGCGGTGCAGATCGAGCGTTTGCCTGTAATCCAGAATGTCGGCATCCCGTAGTTGAAACCATTCGCCGTCGTCGATGCTGAACGTCAAGGGAAGCCAATTGGGCAGATTGACGAGATCTTCATGTTCTATCGGGCGACCGGTGATCAATGTCGTCAGCCGGTTATAGCCGCCCGCCAGATAGGTGCCCGGATAGTGGATATCGTCCGCCGCGGCTTCGGCGGCAGCGCCGCGGGTCACGAAATAGCCGTTTCCTACCGCCAGAAGGGTTTCTCGCCTTCCTTCGACAGCCGGCTCGAACCGGTCATACGCGAACGTCCAGCTATCGCACTCAGGGGCGGTGTCGAAATGACGCCGCTGCAATCTTCGTTGGCTGAACGGATGGAGTTGATGCGGGTCAGGATCGGACCTGCTGCGGGTCGTGTCCGCCAATGTCGGGCCATTCGAGCCGACCTCGACTTCGGTCAGGTCCGACACGACCACGTCGGCACCGTGCGAGCGCAGTGCTTCGGCCTGGCCGGTGCGGTCCACGCCGATGACGAGTCCGAAGCGACCTGCTCGGCCCGCGGCGACGCCGGCGATCGCATCTTCCACTACGACGGCTCGCTCCGGCGGTATCTTCAACCGCCGTGCGGCTTCGAGGAACGTGTCGGCTGCGGGCTTGCCTCGCAGGTTCAGGGCGCCTCGATCATTCCCGTCCACCGTTGCGTCAAACATCAGTTCCAGCCCGGCCATGCGGAGGATTTCGGCGCGGTTCCGGCTGGCGGTGACCAACGCGATCCTGATGCCGAGTTCGCGCAATCGGTGGATCAGGGTCACCGTGGAAGGATAGACATCGACGCCGCTAGATCGGATACGCGCGAGGAAGGCCCGATTCTTGCGCGCACTGAGTCCGTGGACCGTGTCTTGCTCCGGACTATCGGATGGATCCCCGTCCGGCAGCGGCACGCCGCGGATTGTCGTGAAGGTGCGGATCGCTTCGGTTCGCGGCCGGCCATCGACGTAGCTGAGATAGTCCTGGGACGTGAACGGCTGAAAGGGCGTGTCGTGTTCCTGCGACCACCGCTTCAGGAACGGATCGAACATTTGCGTCCAGGCGGTGGCGTGGATACTGGCGGTGTCGGTCACCACGCCGTCGAGGTCGAACAGGACGGCATCAAACTGCGTCGGCGTCAGAACAATCGGGCCGGACGTCGTCTGGCTTGGCCGCGTGCCGTTCATCGGCGCCCTCGTCCTTCGTGTCACGACCCGATCGTGCGTCCTGATCGACCGCGCGTGTCGCAGGGCGCGCTGCCTGGGTTGGCGATTTGGGACGTCGGACGATCTTCGCCAGTGCTGCAACCCACGGGCGGCTCGCACCATCTCGCTACCGTTGGGTAGGCGGTCTCGCCGACGTATCGCCATTGGCTGCCGCTGTTTGCGGCGGAATTTTCGGCGTGCCCGAAACTAGGGAACGGCATCCCGGCATGATCCGCGTCGTCCGGGGCGGCACGCTGGCTGATACGCCATGGCTGAAGCGGACCGCGCATTCCTGGACCACAGCAAGCGGCCCTGGGTCGTCCTGCCAGAGACCGGAACGACACACAAACCACAACCGAACAGCGACTGAGCCTCAGCCACCCCTCGTTGACGGCGTTCCAGTCGTCCCGCAACTCTGCTGCATGCGCATCGCCGCCATCCTCGTCGCCACCGGCTCGGGCAGCCGGTTCGGCGCCTACACCCCGAAGCAGTTCGCCACGCTCGCCGGCCTACCGGTTATCCGTCATGCCGCCCAATCGCTCGCTCGACACACCTCACTGGTCCAGCCGGTCGGGGATCCGGCGATGATCGGGCAAACCCTTGCCGGGCTCGACCACCTGCCGCCGGTGCAAGGCGGTGCCACTCGCCAGGACAGCGTTCGAGCCGGGCTGGAGGCGCTGGCCCCGCAGCAGCCCGAAATCGTCCTGATCCACGACGCCGCCCGCCCGCTGATCCCCGCCGGCACCATTCCCGCCCTGATCGACGCGCTCAAAACCGCCGACGGTGCCATCCCCGCCATCCTCGTCCCCGACACGCTGAAGCGCGTCGAACACGGCCGCATCACCGCCACCGTGCCGCGCGACGGGCTATACCGTGCCCAAACCCCGCAGGCCTTCCGCTACGCCGCCATCCTCGCCGCCCACCGCTCCGCCACCGCAAAGGCCACCGACGACGCCGCCCTGATCGAGGCCGCCGGCGGCTCCGTCGCCATCGTCGCCGGTTCCGAGGACAACATAAAACTGACCTACCCGGAGGACCTGATGCGCCTGGAACGCATCCTCGCCGCCAGACTGATCCCCCGCGTCGGCACCGGCTTCGACGTCCACGCGCTCACCCCCGGCCGGCCGTTGATCCTGTGCGGCATCACCATCCCGCACGAACAGGGCCTGGCCGGCCATTCGGACGCCGATGTCGGCATCCACGCGCTGTGCGACGCCATTTACGGCGCGCTGGCCGAGGGCGATATCGGCCGGCATTTCCCGCCTGGCGAAAACGCCTGGACGGACGCCGACAGCGCCCGCTTCCTGACCCACGCCGCCGAACGTATCGCCGCTCGGGGCGGCATGCTGGCCAATGCCGATATCACCCTGATCTGCGAACGTCCGAAGATCACGCCCCATGCTGATGCCATGTGCCGGCGCCTGGCCGAAATCCTCGGCACCAACCCCAAAGGTGTCTCGGTGAAAGCGACCACCACGGAACGCCTCGGCTTCACCGGGCGCGGCGAGGGCATTGCCGCCCAGGCGGTCGCCACGATCCTGCTGCCGCCCTGAACACCCCAAGCGATCGGGAATGGACAGCACGGTCCACCAGCGCCATCTCTTGCGTCTTCGGATGGACCCAGGGAGAGACCGGATGAAGTACCCCGTCCTCGCCGCCGCACTTCTCGGTGCCGCCTGCCTGCTGTCCGCCTGCGTCACCACCACGCCAACCGCAGGATACCCGCCGGTTCCGCCGCTGCAGGCGGAAACCATCCCGAATCCCCCGGTCACCGCCACGCCGCTGATCTGGCAGCCCGGTCACTGGAATTACGCCGGCAACACGTACGTGTGGGAACCTGGCGTCTATGTGCCGCAAGGCAGCCACAGCAACATGTTCATGCCCGGCTACTGGGCGCAGACCACCGGCGGTTGGGCTTGGCAACCAGCCCACTGGATGTAGCGAATCGCTTCTGGCGACACCCCACACGGCTACTTGCGGCGGCTGGGGTGCTGTGGTGTTAGTGCCGGCCGGTTGCAGGGGCTGGTCTCTCTATGGCGTCCACGTTCGATACGGTTGCCGGCATCATATCGGAAACATGCGATATCCCGCGGGAGAAGATCGCGCCGGAAAGCCACGCCATCAACGATCTGGGCATCGACAGTCTGGATTTCCTCGATGTCGCATTCGCCATCGACAAGGCGTTCGGCATCAAGATGCCGCTCGAGCAATGGACCCAGGACGTCAACGAGGGGAAGGTCTCCTCGGACCGATATTTCGTGATGAGGGACCTATGTTCGAACATCGATTCGCTGGTCTCGGCCAAAGCCGCCTGATCCGCGACCGATGCGGCTCGAGCATTTCCGCATGGTGGATCGGGTCGCGCTGATTGATGTGTCGGGTGGGCTGGTGCGCGCCGAGTCCATCGTGCCTGATGACAGCCCGGTATTCGAGGGCCATTTTCCCGATTATCCCATCCTTCCGGGCGTGCTGATGATCGAAACCATGGCGCAGACCGGCGGCTGGCTGTTGCTGACCATGCATCGGTTCGAGCGCATGGCGTTCCTGGCCCAGGTCCGGGCGGCGAAGCTGCGCGCCTTCGTGGCGCCCGGGAAGCGGCTGACAATCGAGGCGCGGCTGGTGCATGACGGGTCCGGTTACGCCGTAATGGCGGGGCGGCTCGAATCGGACGGCAAGCTGGTGGCCGAGGCCGAGCTGGTCTATCGCCTGGCGCCGTTTCCTGCTGCCACGCTGCGGGCGCGGATGCTGCAGGCGGCTCGCGATGTCGCCATCCCCCAGGAGTTGCTGAATGGCGCGTGAGCGCGATGCGCTGATCACCGGGATCGGACTGGTCTCCTGCCTTGGCGAAGGCCTGAACGCGCATCGGGAGCGCCTGGGCGGTTTCCCGCCGGTAGTCGATGAAACTAGTTTTGCACCGATCCCGGTGCACCCCATCATTCCCCTGGAACTCGACCGCCAAATCCCCCGGCGAGGCGACCAGCGCCAGATGGAGCCGTGGCAGCGGATCGGCACCTACGCGGCCGGTTTGGCGCTGGACATGGCGGGGATGAAAGGTGATCCGGCGCTGTTGTCGCGGACCCACATGATTGTTGCCGCCGGCGGCGGAGAGCGGGATCCGGCAGTCGATGCGGCGCTTCTCTCGGCGCTGCCTACAGCCGTGGACCCCGACGCGCTGCTGAACGAGCGGCTGATGACCGAGCTGCGCCCCACCCTGTTCCTGGCGCAGCTTTCCAATCTGCTAGCCGGCAACATCTCCATCGTGCACGGCGTGGTCGGCTCGTCGCGCACATTCATGGGCGAAGAGGCGGCGGGAGCGGATGCGGTGCGGATCGCCTGCGCGCGGATTGCCGCCGGCCAGGGCGATCTGTTCCTCGTCGGCGGGTCCAACAATGCCCAGCGCCCCGAGATTCTGCTGCATTACGCAATGGGGCGGACCTTGTGGCAGCGCCCGTTCGAACCGGTCTGGGCGCGCCAGGCGCATCATGGCGGCATGGTGCTGGGCTCGCTCGGCTGCTTTCTGGTGATCGAGAGCCGAGCGCACGCCGAAGCGCGCGGCGCGAGGGCCTTGGCCTCGATTGCCGCGATCGGCACGGACCGCAGCCGTCGGCGGACGGGCGAAGCAGCGGCGAATGCGATGCGCCAGCTTGAGGCGATGCAGGGGCTGTTCGATCCGACGCATGCAGCCGTCATCTCGGCGGCGTCCGGTGCCAGCCCGGCGACCACGGAAGAACGCGCGTTGCTCGATAACCTCGGGTTCCCCGTTCGGGCGGTGGCAACCGCGCTGGGCCATTCGTTGGAGCCGTCTTTTCCGGCGGCGATCGGCCTGGCCGCAATGTCGATCGCCGACGGACGGCTGTTCGCGCCGCTGGAACCCGCCGAGGCCACCATGCCGAAGCCGCTGCGTCAGGCGCTGGTGACCGGCTGGGGCCACTGGCGCGGCGAGGCGCTGGCGCTGGTCACGTCGGCGTAAGGGGGGCACGATGGGTGCGGAACTGGACCGGGCCGGCCGACCGGTGGTGGTGGTCACTGGATTGGGTATGGTGACCTCCCTCGGGCAGGGCGTGGCCGAGAACTGGCGTCGGCTGACCGCCGGGCAATCTGGGATTCACCAGGTCACTCGGTTCCCGCTTGCCGGCCTGCGCACCAAGATCGCCGGTACTGTGGACTTTGTTGCACTGGATGATCCCTCGTCCGCGGCGCTAGCCGAGGCGATGGCCGGGCTGGTGATCGATGAGGCGATCGAAGCGGCAGGGATCGGCCGAGCCGGGGCGTTTCCTGGCCCGCTGTTCCTGGCGCTCGCGCCGGTCGAGATGGAATGGCGCGAGCGCAGGGCGATCGCCACGGCATCCGGCGCCGATCCCGTCGGTTATGCCGATCTGCTGCGAACCGCGAGCGCAGGGGATTTCACCGGCACGTATCGGCGGTTCCTGTTCGGCTCGGTGGCCGAGACACTGGCCGAACGGTTCGGCACGGTCGGATCGCCAATCGCCACGTCCACCGCGTGCGCCTCGGGCGCGACGGCGATCCAGCTTGGGCTTGAGGCGATCCGGCGCGGTGAGACCGGAGCGGCGCTGTGTGTTGGCACCGATGCATCGGTGAACCTGGAGACACTGATCCGGTTTTCACTGCTGTCGGCGCTGTCCACGCGCAACGATGTGCCGGAAGCGGCGGCCAGACCGTTCAGCAAGGATCGAGACGGGTTCGTGATGGCGGAGGGTGCAGCGGCGCTGGTGCTGGAGAGCCTCGCGCACGCCAGGGCGCGGGGTGCGAAGATCCTCGGCGTGCTGGAGGGCAGCGGAGAAATGGCCGATTCATTTCATAGGACACGATCTTCGCCGGACGGGAAGCCGATCATTGCTTGCATGCAGGGTGCCATCGCCGATGCCGGGCTGTCGCCGGACGACATCGGCTACATCAACGCGCACGGCACCGGCACGCCGGAGAACGACAAGATGGAATGGCTGGGCGTTTCGGCGGTGTTCGGCGAACGGGCTGCATCGTTGCCGATGTCT
>DATIMO010000517.1:0-7425 GCA_035475215.1 Acetobacteraceae bacterium
GGAAAGACCGCGCTCGCCACCAAGATCGCATTTGGCGCCGCGCAGGCGCTGTTGGCCGAAGCGCGCGCCGAAGACCCAAACGCGCTGGCCAAATCCTCGGTCGCGATCTTCTCGCTCGAAATGAGCTCGGAACAACTCGCCACCCGCCTTCTGTCCGAAGAAGCCCGCATCTCCGGAGATCGCATCCGGCGCGGCGACATCGGGCAGAAGGATTTCGATAAATTCGTTGCCGTCAGCCGGGAAATTGCCGCGCTGCCGATCCAGATCGACGATACACCCGCCATCACGCTGTCGGCCCTGCGCACCCGTTGCCGCCGTTTGAAGCGCACCAAAGGGCTTGCGCTGATCGTTGTCGACTATCTCCAGCTCATGCGACCGGCCGCCGGCACCAAGCCGGAAAACCGAGTGCTGGAGATCAGCCAGCTTACCCAGGGCCTCAAGGCCATCGCGAAGGAGCTGGCTGTCCCAGTTCTGGCGCTATCGCAATTGTCACGCGCCGTCGAAAGCCGCGAGGACAAGCGTCCCCAGCTATCGGACCTGCGTGAATCCGGCACCATAGAGCAGGATGCCGACCAGGTGATGTTCGTCTATCGCGACGAATACTACCTGGCGCAGCGGGCTCCTAAGCAGATGGCCTTCGACTCGGAGGAAAAATTCCAGGACCAACTGGAAAAATGGCAGCGCGACATGGAAGCGGTGCACAACAAGGCAGAGCTGATCATCGCCAAGCAGCGTCACGGCCCGACCGGCAAGATCGACCTGTTCTTCGAGGCGGAGTTCACCCGCTTCGCCGACCTGGATCAGGTGCACAGCGGATATGACTGAAGCGCGCGCCGGCGCGATCCTGGACATCGACCTCGCCGCAATAGTCGCCAACTGGCGGCTGCTGACCGGGCGCCATCCGTCTGGGCCGGTCGCCGGAGTGGTGAAGGCAGATGCGTACGGGCTGGGCGCGCGCGCCGTGGCGCCGGCTCTGTACGCGGCCGGATGCCGCCATTTTTTCGTGGCCCTGCTGGACGAAGCCCTGGCGATACGAACGCTGCTGCCCGGCGCCATGCTGGCCGTGCTCAACGGCTTGTTCCCTGGGACCGAAGCGGACTACATCGCCAGCAACATCACGCCGGTTCTCGGCTCGCTCGCCGAAATCGACGCCTGGACCGCCGCCGCGCGCACCGCCGGTCGCAAGCTGCCGGCAATCCTCCATATCGATACCGGCATGTCACGCCTGGGGCTGAACCCGGCCGAACTTGCGGCCTTGCAATCCGATCACACCCGCGTGGACGGAATCGCGCTGCGCTACATCATGACGCATCTGGTCAGTTCCGAGCTGCCGGATGACGCACTCAATCAGATCCAGCGTCAGCGCTTCGAAGCCGCCTGTGCTGGCCTGCCACCCGCGCCGCGCAGCCTTGCCAACTCGTCCGGGATCTTCCTGGGGCCGGACTTTGGCTCCGACCTGGGTCGCCCGGGCGCCGCGCTCTACGGCATCAATCCTACGCCAGCCGCGCCCAACCCGATGCACCTGCCGGTCCGGCTGCGCGCCCGCGTCCTCGGAGTGCGTGACATCGGCCTGGGGGAAACCGTCGGCTACAACGCCACCTGGCGCGCCACGCGCCCTGCCCGCATCGCCACCGCGGCAATCGGTTATGCGGATGGCTGGCACCGGTCCCAGTCAAACCGCGGTGCGGCAATTTTTGACGGGCGCCCCGCCCCGCTGGTAGGGCGTGTCTCCATGGACCTGACCACCTTCGACGTGACGGATCATCCGCGCCTCGGGCCCGGCGACTGGCTGGAGCTGATCGGGCCGGCGCACTCGCCGGACGAGGTAGCCGTTGCCGCCGGCACCAACGGCTACGAAGTCCTCACGTCGCTCGGCCGCCGGCTCCGTCGGACATATCGCCCGGCGTGAGCGTCATGCTGGACAGCATCGCCGTCGTCGGGCGCGGCGCAATCGGCGCGTGCCGCGTCGCCGGCTCCCTGACGCTGTTCGCGCTGTCGGGCGTTTCGCATCTGCTGCGCCCGCCCTTCTATTGGCGCCGCTTCCTGAGCGCCCTGATCGAGATGGCGTATTTCAGCCTGCCCGTGGTGGCGCTGACCGCGATCTTCACCGGCATGGTGCTCGCGCTGCAGACCTACACCGGCTTTTCCCGTTTCAATGCCGAAAGCGCGATCGCCAATGTGGTGGTCATCTCCATCACGCGCGAACTGGGGCCGGTGCTGGCTGGGTTGATGGTTGCCGGCCGCATCGGCGCGGCAACCGCCGCCGAGATCGGCACCATGCGCGTCACCGACCAGATCGACGCTCTGTCCACGCTGTCCACCAACCCGATGAAATATCTGGTCGCACCGCGCCTGCTGGCGGGCATCGTCGCCCTGCCGCTGCTGGTGGTGGTGGCCGATATTCTGGGCGTGATGGGCGGTTTCATCGTCGCCAACCTGAAGCTCGGCTTCGGGGTGGTCGCGTATCTCTCCAACACGTTCAATTTTCTCCAAACGATGGACGTGGTGTCCGGCCTGGTGAAAGCCGCGGTGTTCGGGTTCCTCATCGCGCTGCTCGGCTGCTACCGGGGCTACCGCAGCCGCGGCGGCGCTCAGGGCGTGGGAGCTGCCACGACCGCTGCCGTGGTTTCCGCCTCGATCCTGATCCTGGCCTTTGACTATGTGCTGACCGAACTGTTCTTCGCCCGATGAGCACGCTCACTTCCCCCCCTCCCCTTGAGGGAGGGGGACGGGGGGAAGGGTCGATCCCCAAACTCCGCATCCGGGGCCTCACCAAGTCCTTCGGCGACAAACTCGTTCTCGATCGCCTGGATCTGGACATCATGCCCGGCACCTCCACCGTCGTGATCGGCGCCTCCGGCTCCGGCAAGTCGGTGCTGCTGAAATGCGTGCTCGGCCTGATCGAGCCCGACGACGGGATCGTCGAAATCGACGGCCGCGACATCCTGCGCATCGGGCGCGCCGAGCGCGAGCAGGTGCAATCCCACATCGGCATGCTGTTCCAGAACGGCGCGCTGTTCGACAGCCTTCCGGTATCGGACAATGTCGCCTTCGGCCTGTTGGCCCAGCATAAGATCGCCCGGCGCGACCGGCGACAGCGCGCCGCCGAAATCCTTGGCCAGGTCGGTCTGGCACCCAGTGTGGGCGACCTCTACCCGGCAGAACTGTCTGGAGGCATGCAAAAGCGCGTCGCACTGGCCCGCGCCATCGCCGCTCAACCAGATATCATGTTCTTCGATGAACCCACCACCGGCCTCGACCCCATCATGGGCGCCGTGATCGACGGCCTGATCGTCGATTGCGTCCGCCGGCTCGGCAGCACGGCAATCGCGATCACCCACGACATGGCAAGTGCCCGGCGAATCGGCGACGTGATCGCCATGCTGCACCAGGGCCGAATCATCTGGAGCGGCCCGCCGGCCTTGTTGATGAACAGCGGCAACCCGGAAGTGGACCAATTCACCCATGGCCGCCGCGAAGGTCCGATCCAGATGGAACTGCGGCGCTGAGGCTGCACTGAAAGAACGCACCAGCCACTTGCGCCGGCCGCTTCAACCGCGCGACAACGACGGCCGCGCGCCTGTAGCTCAATTGGTCAGAGCGAGCCGCTCATAACGGCTTGGTTGCAGGTTCGAGTCCTGCCGGGCGCACCAGTCCTCGGCTCGCGTTTGACCCGGCGCTCAGAACCGATATCTTTGTGTTGTCGAAGGCAGCGCCTGAACAATTTTTGAACGCGCAACCGCCGCCGCTCGACAGGGGCTTCCGGGTCGGTGAGGGACGGTGATGAAGCTGAAGCGACGGGCTGTGACCTGCGGCATGATGGGATTGGCTGCCGCCGGACTCGGCGCCTGGCCGTCATTCGCTGAACCGGAACAGGACCAGCAGCTTCTTGCGGCTGCCAGGAAAGAAGGTCAGGTCACCTGGGCGTCCGGCGTGCTCAATCAGCCGATCTGTGACAGCATCGGCGCTGCGTTCACCCAGAAATTCCCCGGCATCCGCGTCAACGCCACCAAGACCACGTCGGAGGTCGCATTCCAGCGGCTGATGCAGGACATCAATGGCGGTGCCATCCAGTCCGACATTTTTACCACCACCGATGCAAGCCACGTGTCGTACCTGGCCAGCAAGGGCAAGCTGGTGAAATTCGTGCCGCCGAACGAAAGCGGCATGGTTGCGCCATTGCGGCACTTCGACCCGCAGGGTTTCTATCACGTGAGCGTCGTCGGGCTGGTTGCGCTGATGTACAACACCAGCAAAGTGAAGCCGGACGAAGCACCGAAGGACTGGCCGGACCTGACCGACCCGAAATGGAAGAACAAGGTCGCGTTCGGCAGCCCGAATTACAGCGGCCTGGTCGCGGTCTGGACCGTCGGCATGTCGGAAAAATACGGCTGGGAGTTCTTTGACAAGCTGAACCAACTCAACCCGCTGATCGGGCGTTCGATCGATGATGCCGTCGCGATGCTGAATTCCGGAGAACGTCAGGTGGCGATCTGCAGCCCCGCGTCCGCCTTCCGCAGCATCGCCAAGGGCAATCCGCTGGCGGTGAACTACGCGAGTTCGTTCACGTTGGCTGATTTCTCGCCGTCGGCGATCCTCAAAGGATCGCCCAGCCCGAACGCGGCAAAGCTATTCATGAACTTTCTTGCCGGTACTGAATATTCCCGGATCCTGGCGCAGAATTTCCAGCAGTCGTTGCGGGCCGACGTGCCGCCGCCACACGGGGCGAAGTCGCTAACGGAGCTTACGCTGTTCCAGCCGAAGCTCACGGATATCGAGAAAGAACTGCCGGCACTCAAGAACAAGTGGCGCGATACGTTCGGCGCATGAAACCGGTTTCACGCAACAGGGGGCATACAATGAATCTCGGCAGACGTGCGGTAGGTTTGGGAATGATGGGTCTCGGCGCGAGCGCGCTCGGGCTTCGGCATGCGCGGGCCGAGGACGAGAATGAGGCCCAGCTTTACGAGGCGGCCAAGAAAGAGGGCCAGGTGACCTGGTATTCCGGCTACCTCAATCAGCCGATCTGCGACAGCGTGGGCGCTGCATTCACACAGAAATATCCGGGCATCCGGGTCAGCTCCATCAAGACCACGTCCGAGGTCGCATTCCAGCGGGTGATGCAGGACATCAACGGGGGCGCCATCCAGTCGGACGTCTTCAGCATCACCGATGCCAGTCACATGTCGTATCTGATCGGCAAGGACAAGCTGGTGAAGTACACACCGCCGAATGCCGCGGGAATGGTCCCGGCGCTGCGGGATTTCAATGGCGGCGGATATTATCGCCCGGGCTGGGTCGGCCTGGTCGCCATCATGTACAACAAGACCAAGGTCACAGCGGAAGAGTCTCCGAAGGATTGGCCGGATCTTACCGACGCAAAATGGAAGAACAAGATCGCGTTCGGCAGCCCGAATTACAGCGGCCTGGTCGCGGTCTGGACTGTCGGCATGACCGAGAAATACGGCTGGGACTTCTTCGAAAAACTGAACAAGCTCAACCCGCTGATCGGCCGCTCCATCGATGACGCCGTCGCTATGCTGAATGCCGGCGAGCGCCAGGTGGCAATCTGCAGCGCCGCCTCGGCGCTGCGCAGCGCGCATACGGGCAATCCGCTGGTAGTGAACTATGCCAAGTCGTTTTCGCTGGTGGATTTCTCGCCGGTGGCGATCCTGAAGGGGTCGCATAATCCGAACGCAGCGAAACTGTTGGTGAATTTCATGGCAGGGCCGGAATACTCCCAGATTCTGGCCAAGAATTTCGAGCAGCCGCTGCGCACCGACGTTTCCCCGCCAGAAGGGGCAAAATCGCTGGCCGAGCTCACGCTGTTCCAACCGAAACTGGAAGACATAGAAAAGAATCTTCCGGAGCTGAAGAACAAGTGGCGCGACACGTTCGCCTGAGCGCATGAGCAGCGCACCTTCAACTGCGGTCACCCACACGCGCGAACCAGGCAGCAGCTTGCTGCCCCATCGGCGGCGCCGGTTCGACCCGATCGTGCTGCTCTGGTTTGCGGCGGTGGTGGTGCTGCTCTGTCTGGTGGTCGCCCCGCTGGCTCGCCTGCTGGTGTCCAGCTTTCAATCCACCGAAACCGGCGCATTCACACTGGAGAACTACGTTACCGCGTATGGTCACCCGCGCGAGCTGATCGCGCTAGGCAACTCGCTGCGCTACGCCGTCGAGGTGATGCTGTTGTCGATGGTGTTCGCGGTACCGGTCGCGTGGGCGGTATCGCGCACCGACATGCCGGCAAAGGGGTTGGTCCGTGCGCTGATCCTCGGCGCGTTCATCACCCCGCCATATCTTGGTGCGATCGGCTGGATTTTACTCGCCGGACCGAATGCGGGGTGGCTGAATCATGCATGGATGCTGGTGACCGGCAGCGAGAGCGGCTTGTTCAACGTGTTCAGCTTCGGCGGGCTGGTGTTCGTCACTGCGCTGTATTCCTGCCCATATATTTTTGTCTTTACCGCGGCGGGGCTGGATCTGGTCTCGTCGGAAATGGAGGAAGCCGCCAATATACTCGGCGCCGGGCGGGTGCGCACCACGCTTCGCATTACGTTGCCGCTGGTCGCCCCGGCAATCCTTGGCGGGGCGATCATCGTTTTTCTTGATACCGTCGCACTGTTTGGAACACCTGCCATCATCGCACTGCCGGCCCGGATACGCGTGATGACCCTGGTGCTGTGGCAGTTCTTCGAATTTCCGGTGCGCGCCCAGGCTGCCGCTGCCTATGCCATTCCACTGATCCTGATCACGCTGGCGATGTTTTCCCTGCAACGCCTGCTGCTGGGCCGCAAGGGCTACGTCGCGCTGACAGGGAAGGGTGGCAGCCGGACCATGATGCCGCTCGGCCCATTTCGCTGGGTGATGCTGGGCTACGCGTTGCTGATCGTCGCGCTGGCGGTGATCCTGCCGTATGCCGCACTGGTCCAGGCGGCGTTCAGCAAGGCATGGGGATTGGGCTTTTCCTGGGCGAACCTGACCCTGAACAATTTTCGCGTCCTGCTGACCGAGGCCAATTCCCGGCAGACGATCATCCACAGTTTTACCTACTCGGCGGCGGCCGCCTGCTTTGCCGTCGCGCTGGCGCTGATCGTGGCGTATGTCGTCAGCCGCCGCTTGATGCGCGGCGGCGGGCTGCTGACACTGCTCTGCATGGCGCCGCTGGTCATCCCCGGCATCGTGCTCGGGGTTGCGTTCTATGCGACCTATGCTCCGCCGCCGGTCGCGCTGTATGGCACGGCGGCCATCCTGGTGATCGGCTACACCACCCGCTTCCTGCCAATCGCCTATGTCAACTGCATGGCCGGCATCCGGTCACTGAACCCCGAGATGGAGGATGCGGTCCGCATCCTTGGCGGCAGCCGGCTGCGCGCGATTGCGCGCGTGATCGTGCCGCTGCTCAAGACCAATCTGGTCGGG
>DATIMO010000518.1:0-7624 GCA_035475215.1 Acetobacteraceae bacterium
GCCCTCGACGATCGTGGTGTTCTCCTTCTCGATCAGCACCTTTTTGGCCTTGCCCAGGTCGTTCAGCTTGACGTTTTCAAGCTTAATGCCGAGGTCTTCGCTGATCACTGTGCCGCCGGTCAGGATCCCAATGTCCTCAAGCATCGCCTTGCGACGATCGCCGAAGCCGGGCGCCTTCACCGCCGCCACCTTCAGTCCGCCGCGGAGCTTGTTCACCACCAGCGTCGCAAGGGCCTCGCCCTCCACGTCTTCGGCGACGATCAGCAGCGGCCGGCCGGACTGCACAACGGATTCCAGCAGCGGCAGCATCGGCTGCAGGCCGGACAGCTTCTTTTCGTGGATCAGGATGTACGGCTGATCCAGCTCGGCGTTCATCTTTTCGGCGTTGGTGATGAAGTAGGGCGACACGTAACCGCGGTCGAACTGCATGCCCTCGACCACGTCGAGCTCGGTCTGGATGCCCTTGGCCTCCTCGACCGTTATAACGCCCTCGTTGCCGACCTTCTGCATCGCCTCGGAGATCATCCGGCCGACTTCGCTGTCGCCGTTGGCTGCAAGCGAGCCGACCTGCGCAGTTTCAGCCGGCGTGGTGATCTTGCGCGAGTGCTTCTTCAGCTCCTCGACAACGGCAATCACGGCCTTGTCGATGCCGCGCTTGAGATCCATCGGGTTCATGCCCGCGGCCACCGCCTTGGAGCCTTCGCGGACGTTCGACGCGGCGAGCACCGTTGCTGTGGTGGTGCCGTCGCCGGCCAGGTCGTTGGTCTTGGAAGCGACCTCGCGCACCATCTGCGCGCCCATGTTCTCAAACTTGTCGGCCAGCTCGATCTCCTTGGCGACGGTGACGCCGTCCTTGGTGATCCGTGGCGCGCCGAAGCTTTTGTCGAGCACCACGTTGCGCCCCTTCGGGCCGAGCGTGACCTTTACCGCATCGTTCAGGATGTCCACGCCACGCAGCATGCGCTGGCGAGCATCACCGCCGAACCTTACGTCCTTGGCAGCCATATGTTTCTATATCCTCGTTTCAGGTTGAACGTTTGGGCGGAAGGCGCGCTGTATCAGGCGGCCTTCTTGCGGGCGGCGGCGGTGCCCTCGATGATGCCCATGATATCGGACTCTTTCATGATCAACAGCTCTTCGCCATCGATCTTGACCTCGGTGCCCGACCACTTGCCGAACAGGATGCGGTCGCCATCCTTGACGTCGAGGGCGACAAGCTGGCCCTGTTCGTTGCGGGCGCCCGGTCCGGCGGCGATGACCTCGCCTTCCATCGGCTTTTCTTTGGCCGTATCGGGGATGATGATGCCGCCCGCGGTCTTTTCCTCGGCGTCGAGACGCCGGACCACGACCCGGTCATGCAGGGGACGGAACTTCATTCGGATCGCTCCTGATTTCAGTCGTTGTGCGTTGGGTCTGCTACGCCACGCCTGGGCCCTGAAGCGGCGCCCCGGCGGGGTTGTTAGCACTCCCGTTCAGGGAGTGCCAGCGATCTAGGCTCACGCCGATCTGAAGTCAAGCGGCCGGCAGCACTCTAATCTCATGAGTGCCAACCTGCTGATATATCATCATTTTTTCTTGCACTATCAACCCAAGTTCATGACATTCATTGTTTCCTGGTTGACGATAGCACAGAGACGCACAGCCATGAGCCTCGCGCTTCAGTTGAAAGATTACCGGCTGACCACGGCCGAGATCCTGTATCGCATGCCGGACCATCCGGATCTGCTGCAAACCTACATCTGGCAAGATCTGGACCTGGCTCCTGGTTTCCCGGTGCTGCGCCGGTTCCTGGATTTCTGGCGCCGCGAGCTCGACGGACCGCTGCATTCGGTGCGGGTAAGTTCAGGCGCGCCGATCCGGCCGGCATCTTTCCGTCACCCGATCCTGCTGCAATAGGCACCAGCAAGGCTATCACCCGCGGTGGCATGGCGTATAACGTCGTGCATGCCTTTCGACGTGCGCGAATCGCCGGCTGAGTGGGCAACGGCAAGCCGCGATCGCCGGCTTGTCGCCATTTGGCTTTTTGTCGTCTGCGCCATGATCCTGATCATGGTCGTTCTGGGTGGGATCACCCGCCTGACCGGATCTGGCCTGTCCATCATGGAATGGGCGCCGCTGCAGGGCGTGCTGCCGCCACTCAACCACGCCGAATGGGAGAAACTGTTCGCGCTGTATCGAACGATCCCGCAGTATCAGCTTTTGCACGCCGGATCAGGATTGACCGACTTCAAGCAGCTCTTCTGGCTGGAATGGGTGCACCGGTTATGGGGGCGTCTGATCGGGGTGGCGTTTTTCGTCCCGCTGGTCTGGTTCTGGGCCACCGGCCGGGTGGAAGGCCGGTTGCGCGGCGGGCTTGCGGTAATCTTCCTGATCGGCGGGCTGCAGGGCGCGGTGGGCTGGTTCATGGTTGCGTCCGGCTTCTTCCCGGATAGCACCTCAGTGGCCCCGTATCGGCTGGCGATCCATTTCGCGCTTGCCCTGGCTTTATACGCCGCCGTGCTGTGGTGCGCGCTCGGGCTGCTTCGGCCGGTTCCGGCCGCGGCGGCGGGCGGCAGCGTGTCGCGCCGGTTGTTGCAGGCTTTCTGCATCATCCTGGTGCTGACCATCGTTGCTGGCAGTTTCGTTGCGGGCACACATGCCGGGTTCGAGTACAACACGTTTCCGCTGATGGAGGGGCGGCTGGTGCCGATCAATTACGCCCGGTCCGATCCGTTGCTCAGCAATCTCATCAGCAATCCAGCGGCCGTCCAGTTCGATCACCGATTGCTGGCAACACTGACCGTTGCGCTGGCCGCACTCGCGGTTCTGGTCGGATGCAACCGCCGGCTACCGCGCTATACCCGGGTTTCGCTGGCCGCCTTAGGAGCACTTGTCGCGCTGCAATACGCGCTCGGCGTCGCAACGCTGCTTCTGGTTGTGCCGATTCCGCTCGCTGTTGCCCATCAGGCCAATGCGGTGGTTGTGCTGACAGCGGCGATCGTTGCGTTGCACAGCTTACGCCGCCCGTCCCGCAGGCAATACGATGTCTGACGAATCCGTCCCGCTCCCAAGGGTTTTCGAATCAGCGTTGGATATGCTGCCGGTGGGCGTGGCGATCTTCGATGCGGCGCAGCGCGCTGTGCTGATCAACCCGGCGTACTGTGCCTCGCTGGACTTGCCACCGGGCAGTCTGCAACGTGGTCGCAAGCTCGGCGACATGCTGCTTCCGTCTGCGATACGCGGCGTGTTTGGGCCGGGTGATCCCGAGGCGCAGGTGGCGGTTGCCCTTGCGGTCGATCGCTCACGTCCTGGGCGCATCCGGCGGCGCCATTTTGGCGGCCGCAGCTTCGATCTTCTTAGCCATCCCTTGCCGGATGGCGGGCACGTTGTCTGTGCGGTCGAAGTAACTGGGTTTCTGGCCGCCCAGACCGAGGCTGAAGCGGCCATTTCCCGGATGAGCGCGGCGCTCGCCGGTTTGCGCATCGGGCTCGCCACGCTCGGGCCAGATCGCATCCTGATGCTGCACAATCCACGGTTCAGTGAACTGTTCGGATTGCCGCCGGATCGGGTTCGCCGCGGAATGTCTTTTACCGACCTGCTGGCCATGATGCGTGGGCGCGAGGAGTACGCCAGCCACGACGGTGAGGCGTTCCTTGCCGCGCAGCGCGACCTGGATCGTGCGCACCCAAACCGGATGCGTCGCGTGCGCGCGAACGGTCAGGTCGTGGAGATCGCTTCGGATCCGTCGCCGGAAGGCGGATGGACGATGACGGTGATCGACATCAGCCCGCTCGCAATGGTCGAGGATGAGGCGCTGCGTCGCGCGCGGATGCTGGAGTCGCTGCTGGCCAGCCTTCCGCAGGGGGTCTGCCTGTATGGTCCCGATCGCCGGGTAAGGATGCTGAACCGCGCCTATCTCGACGTGATGGCGGGTGCCCCGCTGGCGATCGGCGAAACACTGGAGGAGGTTATCAGGCGGCGAGCCGCTGCCGGCGAGTATGGGCCCGGGAGGGCGGACGAGGTGTTCGGCCAGCAAATGGCCTTCGACATCTCGCGGCCGCAGATTCGGCGTCGCCGCCGGCCCAACGGCACGGTGATCGATGTGCGCACTGCGCCGATGCCGGATGGCGGTCATGTCAGCGTCGTTTCCGACATAACGCCGCTCACCCAGGCAGAGGATGAGCTTGCCCGCCGCGCCGCCGAGATGGACGTGATGCTGAGAAGCATACGTCACGGCGTCCTGCTTTGGGGACCGGACCGGCGGCTGGTGGCCTCCAACCGGATGGCATCCGAGCTATTGATGCATCCGCCGGGCCTGCTGGTGTCGGGACGGCCGATGACCGAGATCGTGGCGGATATGTTGATGCGCGGGCAGTTCGGCCGTGGGCCGGAGGCAGAGGTCCGGGCCCGCGACCTGCAGCAACGCGACTGGTCGCAGCCGTATCTGCGGGAGTTCGCCACGCCGGCCGGGCTTCATATCGAAGCCAGGTCGGACCCGACGCCGGATGGCGGATTCATCACGACTCTGACCGACGTCACTGAAGCGCGGCGATCGGAGCGGGAGCTACGTCGAGCCAAAAACGCCGCGGAAGCGGCCAGTCGGGCCAAGTCACGATTTCTCGCGGTCATGAGCCACGAACTTCGGACTCCGCTCAATTCGGTGATCGGCTTCTCCGATGCATTGCGCCGCGGCGCCGATCCGCAACGGGTCGGCGAATTTGCCGCTGCAATCAACGAGGCCGGACGCCATCTGTTGGGGATGATCGACGTTATTCTGGACGTAGCCCGCCTGGAATCTGGCCGGCTCGACCTGGTTGAGGGCACCGTGGACCTGAGGCACCTCGTCGGGGATGTACTGCGGCAGGCCCAGGCGGCGGGCGCTGCATCAGGCATTCGTCTGGTCGCGGTGCTGGGCGACGACCTGCCGCCGGTGCGGGCCGACGAAATCCGCCTGGCCAAGGTGCTCGGGCAGCTTCTGTCGAATGCGGTGAAATTCACCCAGCCTGGCGGCACAGTGACTGTCAGGGGGTGGTTGGATGGAGGCGAACCCGCGCTGGAGGTGACCGATACCGGTATCGGCATTCACGAAGCGGACGTTCCGCTGGTGTTCGAACCGTTCAGTCAGTTGGATGACAGCCTGACCCGCCGGTTCCAGGGGGCTGGGTTGGGCCTGCATCTGGCGCGCGCAGTCGTGGAGAGCCACGGCGGGCGGTTGTCGTTGAACAGCCGCGTGGGCGAGGGCACCAGGGTGGAAATTCGTCTCCCCGCCGAGCGGGTGGTGCAGTCGGCCGAACGGGCCACCAAGATGCCGGAACAGGAGCAGGCATGAGCGCGCTTTCAATCACGGACCATCTGTTCTTCGAGCGCGCCGACGCGGCGCTGGACAAGGCCGCCGCCGAAAAAGCGGTGGCGGCGGCACTAGCCCGAACCGACGATGGCGAATTGTTCGTCGAATATCGGGAAAGCGAACAGATCGCTCTGGATGATGGACGGATCCGCAGTGCCGGGTTCGACACCTTCCTCGGTTTCGGATTGCGCGCCGTAGCGGGTGAGGCCACCGGGTACGCGCATGCCGGGGAGCTTTCCGAAGCTGCATTGGAACGCGCCGCCACCAGTGTCTCGGCGGTGGCGGCGGGTCATTCCGGCGTGTTTGCCGAACCACCACGAAAGACCAACGCGCGGCTCTACGTCGAGGACAACCCGCTGTCTGAAGCGGACTTCCCCGCGCGAACCAAACTGTTGAGCGAAATCGATGCGTATGCGCGCGGCAAGGACTCGCGAGTCAGGCAGGTTATGGCCTCGTTGGCGGGGGAGTGGCAGGCGGTTCAGATCCTGCGGCCGGACGGTGCGCGTGTCGGCGACCTGCGCCCACTGGTGCGGTTCAATGTCTCGGTGGTCGTGGAGCAAGGTGGTCGGCAGGAAACCGGCAGCTATGGGATGGGAGGCCGGCACGGCTACGCCCTGGTGACCAGGCCGGAGACATGGCGAACCGCGGTCGATGAGGCATTGCGGCAGGCACTGATCAACCTGGACAGCCGACCGGCACCGGCCGGAGAGATGGAGGTCGTGCTCGGACCGGGCTGGCCGGGCATCTTGCTGCATGAGGCGATCGGCCACGGGCTCGAAGGTGACTTCAATCGCAAGAAGACATCGGCATTTGCCGGACTGCTGGGGCAGCGGATCGCAGTGCCGGGTGTCACCGTGGTGGACGATGGAACGATCCCCGATCGCCGCGGCAGCCTGACAGTCGATGATGAGGGCACGCCGACCGGCCGGACCGTGCTGATCGAAGACGGGGTGCTGGTGGGCTTCATGCAGGATCGGCTGAATGCGCGGCTGATGGGTGCGCGCGCCACCGGCAATGGCCGGCGGCAGTCCTATGCCCACGCGCCGATGCCGCGCATGACGAACACGGTGATGCTAGGCGGGGTGCATGCGCCCGACGAGATGATCCGCTCGGTGCGCAAGGGCCTGTATGCGGTCAATTTCGGCGGCGGTCAGGTGGACATAACCTCGGGCAAGTTCGTGTTTTCGGCCAGCGAGGCGTACCTGATCGAGGATGGAAAAGTGACTGCGCCGGTGAAGGGGGCGACGCTGATCGGCAACGGCCCCGATGCCCTGATGCGGGTGAGCATGGTCGGCAACGATATGACGCTGGATCCGGGCATCGGCACCTGCGGGAAGAACGGGCAGGGTGTGCCGGTTGGCGTCGGACAGCCGACCTTGAAGCTTGCCGGCCTTACCGTCGGCGGCACGGCTGCATGACGATGGCGGGCATCCGTAAGTGTCAGCCGGATTCCATCTCACGATGACGTCAGGCGCGCGCTTTTCGGGCAACTCCGTCCCAGCTCCGCCGGCTAAGCCGGTGCAAACAGGAGCGCGGAGCACATGGCGCAGAACGATCTTGATCCGGCCGACGACGAGGGCCGGGTCTCGCAGGCCCGCCGACTGACCGAACAGGCCCTGGCTGCCGAACGTGACGGCGATCAGGACGCCGCAGACCGGCTCTTCGCCGAGGCCGAGCGCATGGACCCCTCGGCCGTCGCCGACGTGCTGGAGGAAGACGCCGCGACGGCCGGCAAGCCGCGCCGCCGGGTCCGGACCATGCCGTTGCGTGGCGGCCCCGGGTTCATCGCCAAATCCGCACCTCCGGCTGCTGAGTTGCATGCCTGGCAGGCGCGCGGCACCTCCGGCGCGCCGGAGTCGAGCGGTCACAAGACCAGCTTCGCGATCACCCTTATGGTCAACGACCGGTCCCACGAGCTGACCGTCGATGCCCGCACCACGCTGCTGGATGCGCTGCGTGACCGGCTGCATCTGACCGGTACCAAGAAAGGCTGCGCGCTGGGGCAGTGCGGCGCCTGCACCGTGCTGTGCGACGGGCGGCGCATCAATGCGTGCCTGATGCTGGCGGTCATGGCACAGGACCGCTCGATCGTCACCATCGAAGGCCTGGCGGGGGAAGGCGAGCTGCACCCGATGCAGGCCGCCTTCATCGAACACGACGCGTTCCAATGCGGCTACTGCACCCCGGGCCAGATCATGTCCGCGGTCGCGCTGGTGGCCGAAGGCCGCGCCGGCTCGGATGCGGAAATCCGCGAGCAGATGAGCGGCAACCTGTGTCGCTGCGGCGCATATGTGAACA